>DATCKS010000237.1:0-5598 GCA_036562265.1 Thermodesulfobacteriota bacterium
GAGCCGCCCCGCCTCGAGCCTGAGCTGCTCGAGCCGCGCCATGAGGGCGCGATCGCCGTCGAGCTCGGCGGGCGACTCGTAGCCGGTCTTGCCGACCGACTCGGCGGCCAGGATCATCATCGGCATCGCGTTGTCGATGCAGGACACCGGCACGCCGTCGATCACGTCGCGCACGCGGCCGGTCGGCAGGAGCGAGCCGGTCACCGAGCCGACGGCGTCGAGGAAGGCGAGCTTGATCGGCGCCGCCGTGCCGGGCGCGCCGTCGATCGCCACGTCGCCGTCGTAGGTGACCCGGCCGCCCGGCGTCTGGACGG
Source organism: Thermodesulfobacteriota bacterium (assembly GCA_036562265.1). Classification (GTDB taxonomy): domain Bacteria; phylum DASVDK01; class DASVDK01; order DASVDK01; family DASVDK01; genus DASVDK01. The sequence goes on from DATCKS010000237.1 coordinate 315, forward strand.
TCGCCTCGACCAGGCTCTCCGTGTTGACGTTGTAGATGCGCAGCGTCGTCTCCGGGTCGCGGGCCGGCACCAGGCCCGCCTCGATGGCGAACGGGCCGACGCCCGAGAGCATGTTGCCGCAGTTGGGGCTCGTGTCGACGAAGGCCCGGTCGATCGCGACCTGGGCGAAGAGGTAGTCGACGTCGGCGCCCGGCCGCGTCGAGCGGCTCACGATGGCGACCTTGCTCGTCAGCGGGTTCGCCCCGCCGACCCCGTCCACCTGGAGCGGGTGGGGCGAGCCCATCGCCGCGAGGAGCACGCGGTCGCGCGTCGGCACGTCGTCCGGCAGATCGGAGGCGAGGAAGTAGGGGCCGCGCGACGTCCCGCCGCGCATCAGCACGCAAGGAATTCGGGTCTGGGTCATGGTCGTTACGCTCCGCTCACCCGGTCGGGTTCCGCCCAGAAGACGACCCGCCGCTGGATCGCACGCATGAGGAGGTGCAGGGTGATGCCGATCGCCCCGAGGACGACGAGGACGGCGAACATCCCCGCGATGTCGAGAGTGAAGTTGAGCTGCTGGATCCGGTAGCCGAGGCCCACCTGGGCGCCCACGAACTCGCCGACGATCGCCCCGAGCACCGAGAAGACGATGCCGATGTTGAGGCCGGCGAAGAGGAAGGGGAGGGCGTTCGGCACCTTCACCTTCCAGAAGATCTGCCAGCGCGACGCGCACATGGCCCTGAGGAGGTCGAGCTCCTGCTGCCGCGTCGCGCCGAGCCCCTGGATGACGTTCACGAGGATCGGGAAGAAGACGATGACCGCCGAGACGACGACCTTCGAGGCGAGGCCGAAGCCGAACCAGATGACCAGGATGGGGGCGATGGCGATCTTGGGCACCGTCTGGATGCCGACCAGGTACGGGTAGACGGTCCGCTCGAGGAGCCGGAACTGCGCGATGAGGCCGCCCACCACGATGGCCGAGGCGGCGCCGATCGCGAAGCCCGCGAGCGTCTCGAAGAGCGTGACCTTGATGTCGGTCCAGAAGCTCGGCAGCGACAGGAGGCGCACCAGGGCGCGCGCCACCGCCGAGGGGGCCGGGATGACGATGGGGGGGATGCCGAGCGCGCGCACGAGCAGCTCCCAGCTGCCCACCACGAGGACGAAGACGCCGGGGATCGTGTACGTCTCGGCGCGCCTGAGCCAGTCGCGCATCAGTCGATCGAGCCCTCCGCCTCGAACAGCGCCCGGATGCGGGCCGTCAGGGCGCCGAACTCCGGGCTCCCCATGACGGCGAGACCGCGCGGCCGGGGCAGCGGCACCCGCATCACGTCGACGATCCGTCCCGGCCGGGGCGACATGACGACCACGCGGTCGCCGAGGAAGACCGCCTCGGGGATCGAGTGGGTGATGAAGAAGACGGTCTTCTTCCGCTCCTCCCAGATCCGCAAGAGCTCGACGTTCATCCGCTCGCGCGTCATGGCGTCGAGCGCCCCGAACGGTTCGTCCATGAGGAGGATGCGCGGGTCGAGCACCAGGGCGCGCACGATGGCCGCCCGCTGCTGCATGCCGCCCGACAGCTCGTTCGGGTAGCGCCCCTCGAAGCCGGCGAGCCCGACCAGCGCGAGGAGGGCGAGCGCCCGCTCGCGATGCTCGGCCAGGCGGAGCTTCTGCACCTCGACCGGCAGGAGGACGTTCTCGAGGACCGTCCGCCAGGCGAGCAGCGTGGCGTCCTGGAAGACGATCCCGATGTCCCTGCGGGGCCCGTTCACCGGCTGGCCGGCGACGATCACCTCGCCGGCGCTCTTGGGGGAGAGGCCGGCCAGGATCTTGAGGAGCGTCGTCTTGCCGCAACCGGACGGGCCGACGACCGAGAGGAACTCCCCCTCGGCCACCTCGAGCGACACGCGGGCGAGCGCCTCGACCGTGCCGCCGTCACGCGTCCGGTAGGTCTTCTCGAGGTTGTGAATACGGATCACGCCTAGTTCATGGCCCGGGCGCGGTCCTGGATCGCCTTCACGTCGAACGACGCCGCCTCGCGGGGGAACCGGTCGTCGAAGTACTGGGCCACGTCGTTCCGCTGCGTCGTCATGCCGACGTCGAGCGCCATCTCCTGGATGCCGAGCCACTCGTCGCGGACGAAGCGGCCGATCGGCTTCTGGTCGGTGTACGTGTAGTTGAGCCAGCCGAGGAGCGCCTGCACGTCCACCGGAAGCTGCGCCTCCACGTCCGCCGGCCGCGACTGCGGGTGGACCTCGTAGAAGATCCGCACCGCCGCCCGGGGGTTCGCCTTCGTGAAGACCAGCCCCTTCATCATCGCCCGGTTGAGGCCGATCACGACGTTCGGGTGCTTCGCCGCGAACTCGTCGGTCGTCGCCTGCACGAGGCTCGAGATCCGGTCCTCGAAGCCGGCGTGCATGTAGCGGAGCTTGGTCCCGGCCCCCTCGATGACCGCGTAGGCGCCGCCCCAGAGCCCGAGGGCGTCGACCTGCCCCGTCGTGAGGGCGGTGGCCGCGCGGGCGCCGGTGCCGGCCGCGACGAGCTTCATGTCCTTGTCGACGTCGAAGCCCATCGCCTTGTAGACCTGCCGGACGTAGGGGACCGCGCCCGACGCGAGGCTCGGCACGCCGATGGTCTTGCCCTTGAGGTCCTTCGTGCTCTTGATCGGGCTGTCGGGGAGCACGGCGATGCTGTACGGCCAGACCCGCTGGAGGTTCAGGACGGCCTTCACCTTGACCCCCTTGTCGCGGGCGGCGATGAGGCTCGTCTTGTCGGAGTGGGCGAACTGCGCGGTCCCGGAGGCGAGCACCTGGAGCGCCGCCGCCGAGCCGGCCGCCCACTGGAACTCGACCTCGAGCCCCTCCTCGGCGAACCACCCCATCTTCTGCGGCACCGCCCAGAGCGGGACCTCCTCGGTCGGCGCCACCTGGGCGTGCGCGAACACGACGACCACCTTCTGCTTCCCCTGCGCGAGGCTCGGGGTCGAACCGGCGGCGAGGAGGGCGAGGACGAGGACCGTAACCCGTGCGAGCATCGTGCGCCTCCGTCGGTGAGGTCGAGCCGTCGTTATATTAACCGATCGGGGAGGGGTCGGCCGGTCAGTCTTCGAGGAGCGGCGCCCGATCGAGGCCGTAGGCCCGACGGGCCGCCTCGACGAGCCGCTCGGGCGGGCGGCTATAGGCGAAGCCTCGCCGGGTGACCGAGACGCCCGACTCGGCCCGCATCTCGGCGAGCGTCCGGGCGGTCTTGATCACGGCGGCCACCGGGTCGACGACCGGCGCCTCGTCCACCCGGCTGACGCCGTTCTGGAAGAGCACCTCGGCCATGATCGTCTGCCCGGGCAGGATCACGTCCGCCCCCCGGCGCACCGCTTCGCGCGCCGCGGCGAGGAACGCGTCGACGAGCGGCCCCGGCCGCTCGAAGGCGTCGACCACGTCCCGGTAGTCGACCGTCATCGGCACCATCGCCGCGATTCGCCCCTCGAGGCCGGTCCGATGCGCCGCCGCCCGGATGGGGTGGAAGATGTCGGGGTTGAAGGCCACGACGCCGAACCGCTCACCGAGCAGGCAGGCCAGGTGCATGGCCGATTCCCCGTACCCGGCGACCGGGATGTCGACGACCGACCGGGCGAGGGCGACGCCGATGTCCTGGATGATGGCGATGGCGACGGCGTCGTACCCTTCGCGCTCGGCGCGCCGGGCGGCCTCGACCACCTGCTGCTCGTGCAGGGCGGTGAGGTAGGCGTGGCGCGCCAGGTCGGCCGGGGAGGCGTCGGGCGTGTAGGTGCCCGGCCTGAGGCCGTGGATCACCACCTCGACGCCGGGGCCGGCCACCCGCGCGAGGTGGCGCGCGAGCGCCTCGCCGTAGGCCGGCACCGTCTGCATCTCGATGAAGCCCTGATGCCAGATGCGCACCCCGAGAGCCTAGAGCCGCGGTGCGCGATCTTCAAGCGCCGGCGCGCGAGCGCCCGCGCTCGCGTCGTCCTTCAGGATCGACCGGGCGCGCCGGTGCCGCCCCGGGTCCTCGGGTCGAGGAGGTCGCGCAGGCCGTCCCCCAGGAGGTTGAAGCCGAGGACGGCCAGGGCGATGGCGAGGCCGGGAAAGAGGGTGGGCCAGGGGGAGAGGGCGAGGAAGGTCTGCGCCTCGCGCAGCATCCGGCCCCAGCTCGCCGCGGGGGGCTGCGTGCCGAGGCCGAGGTAGGAGAGGGCGGCCTCGGCGAGGATCGCCGTGGCGAGCGCCGCCGTGGCGAGGACGAGGAGCGGCGGGGCGAGGTTCGGCACGACGTGCCGCACGACGAGGCGGGCGGGCGAGACGCCGAGGGCCCGCGCGCTCTCGACGTACTCCCGGCCGCGCTGCTCGATGGCGCTCGCCCGGGCGAGGCGGGCGAAGGCCGGCACCGAGGCGAGCCCGATGGCGAGCACCGCGGCCATCCCGCCCGGCCCCAGCACCGTCGCGAGGAGCAGCGCCAGGAGGACCGCCGGCAGCGCGGCCAGCGCCTCCACGGGGCGCATCAGGATCTCGTCGAGCCAGCCGCCGCGCCACCCGGCGGCGACGCCGACGAGGGCGCCTACGCCGAGGCCGATGGCGACCGCCGCGCCGCCGATCGCCACGGCGCTGCCGGCGCCGACCATGATGCGCGACAGGAGGTCGCGGCCGAAGTGGTCGGCCCCGAGCGGGTGGGCCGCGGAGGGGGGCGCGAGGCGCACGGCGAAGTCGGGCCGGTCGGGGTCGTAGGGGGTCCAGAGGCGGCCGGCCGCGGCCGCGAGGAGGATGACGGCGACGAGGACGAGGCCGCCCTGGAGCGCGGGGCGCCTCATGACCGGGCCCTGGGATCGAGCCAGCCGTAGAGGAGGTCGATCACGAGGTTCACGGCGACGATGACGGCGGCCAGGGCGAGGACGATCCCCTGCACGAGGGGAAAGTCGCGCGCCTCGACGGCGGTGAGCGCGAGCCGCCCCATGGCCGGTAGCGCGAAGACGCTCTCGACGATGATCGCGCCGGCCAGGAGTTGCCCGAAGAGGCTCCCGGCCACCGTCACGATGGCGAGGAGCGCGGCCCTTAAGGCGTGGCGGATCAGGACGGCCCGCTCCGGCAGCCCCTTGGCCCGCGCCGTCCGGACGAAGTCCTGGCCGAGGACCTCGAGGAGCGACGCGCGCACGACGCGCGTGAGGATGGCCGCCTGCCCGAGCCCCAGGGCGAGCACCGGCAACACGAGCGACCGGAGCGCGCCGACGGGACTCTCGCTCCAGCGGACGAACCCGGTCGTCGGCAGCCACCCGAGCCCCACGCCGAATACGAGGATGAGGAGC
>DATCKS010000238.1:0-1511 GCA_036562265.1 Thermodesulfobacteriota bacterium
TCTCGAGGTACTGCATCGGGAAGTAGAGGCGGTAGGGGAAGTTGTCGAAGATGACGAGGTCGAACCCGTCGAGTTCGTCGTTGAAGAGCCGGTGCGTCGGAAACGGGATGAGCGAGAGCTGGTAGTCGGGGACGTCGACCGTGTCGAACGGCGTCCGGAGGATGACGAACGAGAGGAGGTCGATCGACGGATCGCCCTTGAGCGCCTGGCGGAGGAACCGGTAGTTCCAGGACGGGGAGCCCGACACGATGAGGATGCGGATCTTGTCGCGGGCCACCTCCAGCCTGGCGTCCTTGCGGTTGTTCGTCCGGATCGCCTCGTCGGCCAGGACCGGAACCGACACCGAGAGGTTCTGCGCGCCGATCTCGCGCCAGGTGTGGGTGAACTGCACCTCGGCGGTGGCGTCGTCGCCGTCGAGCCGGACGCTTCTCGTGGCCAGGATCCGGTTCTCCTCGCGCAGGATCACCTGCACCGTCCGGCCCGCGAAGCCCCGGCCGTGGATCGTCGCCCGGATGGTGGCGGGGCTGCCGGCGAACGCCCGCTCCGGTAGCTCGAGCGCGGCGACGCGCAGGTCCCGGTAGCCGGCCAGGCTGGCCGACGCGATCGTCACCACCGGAACGCCAAGTCCGGCGTAGGGGGCGGCGTCGGTCGGACCGGCGTTGACCGCGCCGTCGGTGACGAGGACGACCCCCGCCACCGGATCGGCCTCGCTCTCCCGCACCGCCTGCGCCACGGCGCCGAAGAGGTCCGTGGTCCGGCCGTCGGTCCCGACGGCGGTCGCCCCCTCCCGGCTCACGGCGACGGCCCGCTCGCCGGCCGCGAAGAAACGCAGCACGTACTCGTCCGCGAGGCCCCCTTCGAGGCCCCCGCCCTCGGTGCGGCCGAAGAGGTTCTCGCGGGCGAGCAGGGCCGAGGCGGCCTCGGCGCGGGTCCCCTCGCCCGGCGCGCGGGGGTCGGCCGGCAGCGTCATCGACGCCGAGCCGTCGACCACGACGGCGAGCGTCGGGCGGATCTTCTGGTAGCGCTGCTCGAGGCGGATCGGGCCGAGCAGGAAGGCAATGGCGATGCCGAACGCCGCGAGCCTGAGGCTCGCGAGCGCGACGGCCCGGCGCGGCGAGGCCTGCCGCGCGAAGCCGAGATACTGGTAGGCGGTGAGCCCGAGGGCGAGCGCGAGGAGCAGCCCCGCGCCGATCGGCCCGACGAGCCCCTCGAAGACGACCTGGGTCCTGAGCGCCTCGTTCACGACGTTCGCTCTCGGATGAAGGGGATGTGGATCTGGTCCTTCTTGTAGTTCGCCGTGACCGCGTAGAGGGTGATGTTCACGCCGAGCTTGAAGGCCTCCTGGCGCTGCGGCTCGCCTCCGGGCGTGCAGCGGTACGTCGGGTTGCCGAGGAAATCGCGCTCCCAGGCGCCGCCGAGGTCGTTCGCGCAGAAGATCACCGGCGTCCAGTCGTCGAGCGTGATCCCCTCGAGGTAGGGCGAGGCCGCGGTGCGGCCGCCCACGGTACGGA
>DATCKS010000239.1:0-2569 GCA_036562265.1 Thermodesulfobacteriota bacterium
GGCGACGTACGCGCGACCGAGGAGGACCATGGCTCAGCTCACCCGCCTGAGGAGCCGCGTCACCAGGGCGAGCGCGGCCGCGAAGAGGAGGAGCATCACGAACGAGAGGGCGGCGGCCTTCGGCCAGTCGAGGTTCACCAGGGCGAGGTCGTAGATCTCGGTCGCGAGCAGGAAGACGCGGCCGCCGCCGAGCAAGGACGGCGTGATGAACGACGAGATCGACAGCACGAACCCGATCGTCCCGCCGAGGACGACCGCCGGGAGACTCAAGGGGAGCGTCACCTTGAGGAAGACCAGGTGCGGTGGGGCGCCGAGCGACATGGCCGCCTCCTCGAACGCCTCGTCGATCCGCCCGAGCCCGGCGAGCACCGTGAGGAACACGTAGGGCATGATGCTTTCGGTGAGGCCGATCGTGACGCCGGTCAGGTTGTTCACCATGCGGATCGGCTCGCTGACGAGGCCGGCGGCCATGAGCATGGAGTTGACCCACCCGCCGTCGCCGAGCACGACCATCCAGCCGTAGGCGCGCAGCACCGCCGACACCAGGAGCGGCGACGCGACCAGGATGGCGAGCGGGGTGCGCCACGGCGACCGCCAGCGGTACAGGAAGAGCGCGACCGGGTAGGCCAGGAGCAGCGCGCCGAGCGCGGTCGTCAGCGAGAGCCTGAGCGTGTGGCCGAGCAGCTCCAGGTAGAACGGATCGGTCAGCACGCTCGCGTAGGTCTCGAGGCTCACCGCCTCGACGATGGCGCCGTAGTCGGAGCGGTTCAGCGACATCCGGACCAGCCAGGCCATCGGCACGAGGAACGAGACGGTGAGCGCGACGAGGGCCGGCGCGATCAGGACGTAGGGCGTCATATCGGGAAGACGATCGTCCGCTCGGCCGGCCAGACGAGCCCGACCGCGGCGCCCGGCACGGCCAGCCGGTCCTGATCGGAGCCGGGCCTGACCTCGACGAGGACCCTCGCCTCCGGCCCGCAGTCGACCTCGACCTCGATCAGGTTGCCGACGAAGGTGCGCCGCTTCACGGTCCCGACGAGGCCCGGCTCCCCGTCCGCGAGCCCCGGGCGTAGCTCGACGACGTGCGGCCGCACCATGGCCGACATGGCGCGGCCGGCCGGAAGGACCGCCGGCGTCGGGATCGGCCGGCCGGCCGCGACGAGCCGGCGCGTCCCGGCCCGCTCCTCCACCTCGCAGCCGATCGTGCTGATCCGCCCGACGAAGCCGGCCACGAAGGCGGTGGCCGGCCGGTTGTAGACCTCGGCCGGCGTGCCGGCCTGCTCGAGACGACCGTCGCGCATGACGGCGATCCGGTCGCAGAGGGTCAGCGCCTCCTGCTGGTCGTGGGTCACGAAGATCGTGGTGATGCCAACCTTCTGCTGGATCTCCCGGATCTCGACCCGCATCTCGTCGCGGAGCCGCGCGTCGAGGTTCGAGAGCGGCTCGTCGAGGAGGAGCACGTCCGGCTCGATCACCAGGGCGCGGGCGATCGCGACCCGCTGCTGCTGGCCGCCCGACAGCTCGCGCGGCCGGCGGTCGCCGTAGCCCTCGAGGCGCACGAGCCTGAGCGCCTCGGCCACCCGCCGCTCGACCTCGGCGCGCGGGACCTTCCTGAGCCTGAGCCCGAAGGCGACGTTCTGGGCGACGGTCATGTGGGGGAAGAGCGCGTAGCTCTGGAACACGAGGCCGAGGTTGCGCCGCCAGGCCGGCTCGCGGGTGATCTCGCGACCGCCGAGGAAGATCGCGCCGGCCGTCGGCTGGACGAGGCCGGCGATCATCCTGAGCGTGGTGGTCTTGCCGCAGCCCGAGGGGCCGAGGAGCCCCACGAACTCCCCCTGCTCGATGTCGAGGTCGAGGGCGTCGACCGCCGGCCTGCCGGTGCCGTAGTCGCGGGAGAGCGCGCGCAGCGCGATGTGGGCGTCCGCCATGCCGTCGTCAGCGGCCGGCCGCGATGACCTCGCGCCGCCAGCGGGTGTTCCACTGGTCGCGGATCTTCGCCACCCACCCCCAGTCGAGCGGCAGCATCTCCTCGATCCTGGCCGTGGCGGTCCGTTCGAGCGCCTCCTCGCTGATCTTCGCCGTCCGGTTGGCCGGGGCGTAGTACATCGCCTCGGTGAAGGCCTTCTGCGCCTCGGCCGAGAGCGCGTAGTCGATGAACGCGAGCGCCGCCGCCCGGTTCTTCGCGCCCTTCACGAGGTTGATCGTGTTGATCTGCATGACGCTGCCTTCCTTCGGCAGCAGGACCCCGAGCTTGCCCTTCGACTCGTTGCGGAAGAACTGCGCGCGCGCGTTCCAGCCGGTCGCCCACTCGAGCGTGCCGTTGAGGACGAGCGTGTAGCCGTCGGGCGACGGGTCGAACGTCTGGACCGAGGGTGCCAGCTCGGCGAGCTTCTTCACCGTCCGGTCGATCGACTTCGTCCAGTCCTCCCCGATCATCTTCGCGGTCATCACCGTGAACGCGATGCCCTGGATGTTCGGCATCCCCGAGACGCCGATCTTGCCCTTGTACTGGGGCTTCCAGAGCTCGGCCAGACTGTCCGGCTTGCCTTTGACCTTCGTGGTGTCGTAG
>DATCKS010000241.1:0-2223 GCA_036562265.1 Thermodesulfobacteriota bacterium
CTACCTTACCCGCGCGATGGCGGCCGGCGCCATGCCGTACCTCGCCCGCGCCCTGCAGCGCGGCACCGACCGGCTCGCCGACGCGGTCGTCCCGACCTTCACGAACCCGAACAATCTCTCCATCGTCACCGGCGTGCCACCGGCGGTTCACGGAATCTGCGGAAACTACTTCTACGATCCGGTTGCCGGCGAGGCGGTGATGATGAACGACCCGAGGTACCTGCGAGCCGAGACGATCCTCGCCGCCTTCTCGCGCGCCGGCGCGACCGTCGCGGTCGTGACGGCCAAGGACAAGCTGCGGCGTCTCCTCGGGCACGGCCTGGTCGGGGGCATCTGCTTCTCGGCGGAGAAGGCCGACGAGACCACGAAGGCCGAGCACGGCATCGACGACGCGATCGGCTTCGTCGGCCGGCCGCTTCCACCGGTCTACAGCGCCGCCCTGAGCGAGTTCGTCCTCGCCGCCGGCGCGAGGCTCCTGGAGACGGTCCGCCCGCACGTCACCTACCTCTCGACGACCGACTACGTGCAGCACAAGCACGCCCCCGGGACGGAGGCGGCCAACGCCTTCTACCGGATGGTGGACGGCCACCTCGCCAGGCTCGACGACCTCGGCGCGACGATCGTCCTCACCGCCGACCACGGGATGAACGCGAAGACCGACGCCGCGGGGGCTCCGCGGGTGGTCTATCTCCAGGACGCGCTCGACCGGTGGTCGGCCGAGGCCCCAGCCCGGGTGATCCTCCCGATCACCGACCCCTACGTCGCGCACCACGGCGCCCTCGGCTCCTTCGCCACCGTCTACCTGCCGGCGGCGGCCGACGCGAGGGCGATCGGGGAACGGATCTCGCGGCTGCCGGGGATCGAGGCGGTGCTCGACCGGCGCGAGGCGTGCCGCCGTTTCGAGTTGCCGGAGGACCGGATCGGCGACCTCGTCGTGATCGCCGGGCGCGACGCGGCCATCGGCACGCGGGCGACGGAGCACGACCTCTCGGGGCTCGACATGCCGCTCCGCTCGCACGGGGGGCTCTCCGAGCAGCGCGTGCCGTTCCTCCTCAACCGCCCGACGCCGGGCCTCGCGCCGTCGGCGCGCCTGCGGAACTTCGACGCGTTCGACGTCGGCCTGAACCTCGCGAGGTGAGCCGTGCGGCGCGCCGTGATCGTGGTCCTCGACGGGCTGAGACGAGACTTCGTCACCGAGGCGTACACGCCGAACCTGTGCGCGTTCGCCGAACGGGCCGAGCGCTTCGGCAACCATCGATCGGTCTTCGTGTCCACGACCCGCGTCGTCTCGGCGAGCCTCGCCACCGGCTGCCACCCCGCACGGCACGAGCTGCAGGGCAACGCGATGGCCCTCGTCGAGGCGGGGCGGCTCGTGGCCCACGACGCCGGGCGCCCCGATTTCCTCGATCACAAGCGACGGGTCACCGGCCGGTCGCTCGGCGTGCCGACCGTGGCCGAGCGCGTCGCGGAGCTCGGCGGCTCGATCGTCTTCGCCAACGCGTCGCCGGGCGCCGCCTACGCGCAGGACCCGGACGGGCACGGCGTCGTCCATCACCGCGCCGGCTCGTTCGGTCCGGGCCGGGTCCCGCTCCCGGAGGCCGGGCGGCTCGCGATCACGCCCGACGTCGAGGGTGACCGGGCGATGACCCTGCGGTTCGTCCGCGAGGCGCTCGGGGAGAGCCGGCCGGCCGTCGCCGTCCTGTGGCTCGGCGACCCGGACAGGACCCAGCACGCGTCGCCGCTCGGGTCGCCTCGACACCTCGAGGCGCTGCGCGAGGCCGACCGCAACGCCGGGCTGGTCGTCGAGGCGGTCGATCGGCTGCGGGACGCGGGCGACGACGTCCTCGTCGTCCTCTGCTCCGACCACGGTCACCAGACCGCCGTCGGCGTTGTCGACATCGAGGCGGAGCTGGTCGAGGCGGGCCTGAAGGACCGCCCGGGCTCCGGCGACGTGCTCGCGGTCGCGAACGGCACCTCGGCGCTGATCTACGTCCACCCGGACCGTCGGGAGCGGATCGCCGACATCCACGACTTCCTCGCGTCGCGCGACTGGGCCGACCGGGTCATCGCCGAGGACGAGCTGGCGGCGGTCGGCCAGGCGCCGCTCCACGGCCTGGCGTTCGCCGTCTCCATGCGCTCGAGCGAGGCGCCGAACGACTACGGGGTCCCGGGTGTGAGCCTGGTCGCCAGGTCCCAGGCCGGCAAGCCCGATCGCCTCGGCTA
>DATCKS010000243.1:0-3984 GCA_036562265.1 Thermodesulfobacteriota bacterium
CGGTCGAGCGCCTCGAGGTCGTCCGGCATCGGGATCCGGATGCGGGCGTTCCCGAAGTAGCCGTCGCGGCGACCGGTCACGCCGACGGCCCTCTCGGTGCCGACCCGCAAGGCCTCCTTCAGGCCTTGCACGATGCGGGCCTCGGTGAGCGGTGCGCCCGACGAGAGACCGCCCCCGCGCAGGAGATCGTCGACGCGGGGCGGCGAGCCGCCGGCGCAGCCGGCGGCCGCGAGCGCCGCGAGGCACAGCGCGACGTATCGGGTCATGGTCGTGCCCTCCGGGCGCGCGGGGTGGCGCGGCGCGGAGCCTATACCCGCCCAGAGGGCCCGTCAAGCGCGGCGCCGTTCAGGGCCGGTTCGCCAGCGCGACCCCGCCCGCCGCGAGCGCCATGCCGAGCCACGCAGCGGCGGGCAAAGTCTCGCCGAGGACCACGTACGCGATCAGGGCCGCCGTCGGGGGGACGAGGAAGAAGAGCGCGGAGACGCGCGACACCTCGCCGTGCCGGATCATGGCGAGGAGGAGCGTGATCGAGACGAGGGAGTTGCCGACCACGAGGTACGCGAGCGAGACGAGGAGGTCGGCCGTCCAGTCGACGCGCGGCTCCTCGAGCGCCAGCGCCGCGGGCAGGACGACGGCAAGTCCCACGGCGCACTGCACGAGGTTCGCGGTCACCGGGTGATGGGTCGTCCCGAAGCGCTTCTCGTAGAGCGTCCCGGCGGTCATCGCCGACAGGGCGCCGACGGCGCTGAGAACGCCGAGGGCGGAGGTCGACGCGACGGCCGACCGGGCGCCGATCACGAGCACGGCGCCGCTGAGGCCGAGTACGAGCCCGGCCCACCGCCGCCCGCCCACCCGCTCGCCGGCGAGCCGAGGCGCCAGCACGGCCACGACGATCGGCTGCAGCGAGACGAGGATCGCCAGGCCGCCGGCCGTGAGCCCGAGGTCGAGGGCCAGGTAGGACAGCGCGAAGTAGAGCCCCTGGATGAGGACGCCGATCACCGCGAGGTGCCGCCACGCGGCCGCCCCCGAAGGCCAGGCGGGCCGCAGGACGGCGGCGAGGGGGAGGAGCGCGGCGAGGACGACGGCGTACCGGAGGGCGAGGAAGGTCAGCGGCTCGGCGTGGGCGAGCCCCATCTTGAGGAAGGCGAAGCCTCCCGACCAGAGCAGGAGGAAGACCGCGGGCGCCAGGCCGAGCCAGCGCGGGGCGGCGCCGCGCGAGCCGGTCGCCATGGGCTCAGGCGAGGCCGGCGCCTACCGCGTTGCCGATGAGGTAGGCGACCACACCGGCCCCGCCCCCCACGCCGAGCATCCGCAGGCCGCCCCGGATCGCCCCGCGGCCGGTGAAGAGGCTCAAGGCCGCGCCGACGCCGAAGAGCGAGAGCGCGGTGAGGCCGATCGACGCGGGAAGGGCGAAGGGGCCCGCGCCCGCGAGGAACGGCAGCACCGGGACCGCCCCGCCGAGCGCGAACGAGACGAAGGACGAGACGGCAGCCCCCCACGGCGAGCCGAGGTCCTCGGGGTCGACGCCGAGTTCCTCCCGGGCGAGGACGAGGAGGGCCCGTTCCGGGTCGGCCACGATCTGCTGCGCCATCCGCTTCGCCTCGGCCTCGGGAAGCCCGCGCGTCCGGTAGATCAGCGCCAGCTCCGCCGCCTCGTCGTCGGGGTACTGCGCGAGCTCCGCCCGCTCGAGGCCGATCTGGTACTCGTACATCTCGCGCTGCGACCGAACCGAGACGTACTCGCCGGCCGCCATGGAGAGGGCGCCGGCCAGGAGGCCGGCCAGCCCCGCGAGCAGGACCGTCTCGTGGCTCGTCGCCGCGCCGGCCACGCCGAGGATCAGCGTGGCGTTCGAGACGAGCCCGTCGTTCACGCCGAAGACGGCGGCCCGCAGGTTGCCGCCCCCGCGGGTGCCGTGGTGGCTGCGCAGCTCGTCGACCGAGTCCGGCACGGCGTGGTGCGCGGTGCTCGGCACGCCGGCGCCGTAGACCGACACGCCGCGGACCTTCATCGCCGCAAGCACCGGCCGCATGGCGCGCGGCCCCACGGCGCGCACGAGCGCGGCCACGACGCGGGCCCGCATCGAGGGGGTGAAGCGGCCGGGCGGCGCGCCGGCCTTTGCGGCGATGGCCGCCCACACGTCGGCCTGCGCCTCGGCCGCCTCGGCGAGGCCGGCGAACAGCGCCTCGCGCGGCGTCCCTCGCTCCGCCGCCTCGACCACGCGGTAGAGGAAGGCCGACTGCTTCTCCTCGCGCCAGCTCGAGAGGGCCTGCGCGGCCGGCGTCCGCTCCTCGCTCACCGCGCCCCCCGGCCGAAGGGACCGGCGAGAAGCCCCGGGAGCCCCTCGCGACAGACCGCGCGGAAGCCGGCCACCGTCGCGTCCTCGCCCCGCCCCTTCGCGTAGGCGACCGCCCACCGCCGCCGCAGCGACGGTCCCGCGAGGCGCATCGCCGCGATCTGGCCGGCGGCCGCTTCCCTGGCGACCACCCAGGCCGGGACGAGCGACACCCCGAGCCCGATGCGCACCATCGCCTTCATCGCCTCCACGTAGCCGACCTCCATCCGCACGTCGAGCCGCACGCCGGCGCGCGCGAACTGCCCGAGGATCCGCCGCGAGGTGCCGGTTCCTCGATCGTAGAGGATGAAGGGCTCGCCGTCGAAGGCCGCGAGGGGGAGCCGGCCGCGGCGGCCGGCCCACGGGTGATGGGGCGCCGCGATGGCGACCTGCTCGTCCTCGCCGACGTCCTCGAGGACGAGGCCGCGCGTGTGGACGGGACGGGTGACGAGCCCCGCGTCGAGTTCGCCCTTCACGATCGCCTCGGCGACCCGCTCCGGGTGGTGCGTCGAGACCGAGACCCTGAGGTTCGGAATCCGCGACGCGAGCGCCTCGAGGAGGGGCGGCACGAGGTACTGCGCCGGCATCCCTCCCGCGCCGATGCGCAGCCGGGCCGCCGCGGCAGCCCCCTCGGCGGCCACCGCCTCGCGCGCCTCGTCGAGCAGGGCGAGCACCTGCCGCGCGTACGCCACGAGGCGACGGCCGGCCTCCGTGAGAACGGCCGTCCGCCCGACGCGGCGGAAGAGCGGCACGCCGAGCGCCGCCTCGAGGGCTCGCACCCGGCGGCTCACCGTCGGCTGCGTCCGCTCGGCGCTCCCGGCCGCGCCGGTGAAGCTGCCCCCTTCGGCCACGAGGAGGAACGTGCGGAGGTGGGGGAGGTCGATCCTGTCCATACGCTACATGCATGAGTATAGCGTCGTCTGATGTATTGGACGTTCCGGCTACGGACTGGTACTCATGGAGCGTCGGTCGACCGAGGAGGGCCGTATGCGTGGTGTTCGGGTCATGGGACTGGCGGCCGCCGCGGGTCTGTTCGCGGGGGTCGCGGCCGGAGCGGTCGCGACGGGAGCGAGCGTCGCCGCCCCTGTAGAGGAGCTGACGGTCTTCGCCGCCGCGTCGCTCACCGAGGCGTTCCGCGACATCGGTGCCGCGTTCGAGCAGGCGAACCCCGGCGTCCGGGTCGTGTTCAACTTCGGCGGCAGCCCTCAGCTCCGCCAGCAGATCGAGCAGGGGGCGCGGGCGGACGTCTTCGCGTCCGCCAACCAGGCGCAGATGGACGCCCTGAAGTCCCAGGGACTCCTCTGGGGCCCCGACCGGACGTTCGCGCGCAACCGGCTCGTCGTCGTCATGCCGAAGGACAACCCCGGGAAGATCCGGTCGCTCCAGGACCTCGCGCGGCCCGGGGTCAAGTTCCTCACGACCCACCGCGCGGTCCCGGTCGGCGCGTACACGCGGGCGGCCCTCGAGAAGATGAGTCAGTCCCCCGAGTTCGGCGCCGACTTCGCCAGTCGCGTGGCGGCCAACATCGTCTCCGAGGAGGACAACGTCAAGCAGATCGTCACGAAGGTGCAACTCGGCGAGGTGGACGCGGGCGTGGTCTACAGCTCGGACATCACGCCGGCCGTCCGCAAGGACGTCGTGACGCTCACCAT
>DATCKS010000388.1:0-2398 GCA_036562265.1 Thermodesulfobacteriota bacterium
GTCGTACGGCGGCGCGAGGCAGGTCTCGAGCGGACCGGCGGCTTCGGCGAACCTGAGCCCGCGGAAGGGGCGGACCGTCGCCACAGGTGCCCCGGTCAGCCGCGCGGCCTGCGGCCGCGCGGGTCGCCCTTGCGGGTGCCGGCGGGCGCGCCGCCGCTCACGCCGAGCGCGGCGAGCCCCTTGCGGCCGATGTCGCGGCGGTAGTGGACCCCCTCCCACGAGATCCGCCCCACCGACGCGTAGGCCTGCGCGATGGCGGCAGCGAGGTCGTTCCCCCGCGCGGTGACGGCCAGGACGCGGCCGCCGGCGGTGACGAGGCGGCCGTCCTTCTCCGCCGTGCCGGCGTGGAAGACCTTCACGTCCGGGCCGCCCACCTGGTCGAGCCCGGAAATCGGCTTGCCGGTCTCGACCGACACCGGGTAGCCGCGCGAGGCCATGACGACGCTCACCGCGGCGCCCGTCTTCCAGCGGATGCCGCCGGCCTCGATCACCGGCGAGAGGTCGCCTCGCGCCGCGCCGAGGAGCACCGGCAGGAGGTCGCTCTCCATGAGGAAGAGGAGCGGCTCGGTCTCGGGGTCGCCGAACCGGACGTTGAACTCGAGGACCCGCACGTCGTCGCCGTCGACCATGAGCCCCGCGTACAGCACGCCGCGGAAGGGACAGCCCTCCTCGGCCATCGCCTTGACGACCGGGTCGATGACGGTGCGGGTGATCCGTTCCGCCAGCGGCGGCGGGACGATGACCGCCGGGCAGTAGGCGCCCATCCCGCCCGTGTTGGGCCCGAGGTCGTTGTCGAGCGCCGTCTTGTGGTCCTGCGCGGGGAGCAGCGGGAGGGTGCGGACGCCGTCGGTGATGGCGAGGAAGGAGGCCTCCTGACCGGGCAGGTACTCCTCGATCACCACCCGCGTCCCGGCGGCGCCGAAGGCCCGCTCGACCAGGCAGGCGTCGATGAAGCGGCGCGCCTGCCCCACCGTCTGGGCCACCACCACGCCCTTGCCGGCGGCGAGCCCGTCGGCCTTGACGACGATGGGGGCCCCCTGCTCCTCCACGAACGCCACGGCCGCGTCGCGGTCCTCGAAGACCTCCGCGTGCGCAGAGGGGACACCGCACCGCGCCATCAGGCGCTTGGCGAACGCCTTGCTCCCCTCGAGGCGGGCCGCGGCGGCGGTCGGCCCGAACGCCGTCAGCCCGGCCGCCTCGAAGCGGTCGACGAGGCCGGCCACGAGCGGCGCCTCGGGCCCCACGACGGTGAGGTCGACCCGCTCGCGCCTCGCCAGTTCGAGCAGGCCGTCGAGGTCGTCGGCCTTCACCGGGACGCAGGTCGCGTCGGCGGCGATGCCGGCGTTGCCCGGGGCGCAGAGGACGCGCGCCACCCTGGGGCTCTGCGCCAGCTTCCAGGCGAGCGCGTGCTCGCGACCGCCGCCGCCGACGACGAGGACCGTGAGCCGATCGTCGTTGCCGCCCATGGGCCTGACCTCCTCTACACCGAACGCGAGCGCTGGCCGATGGACGCCATCAGTGCCGGAAGTGGCGCCGGCCGGTGAAGAGCATGGCGATGCCGCGCGCGTCGGCCGCGGCGATGACCTCCTCGTCGCGCACCGACCCGCCCGGCTGGATGACGGCGGTCGCCCCGGCGTCGGCCACGGCCAGGAGGCCGTCGGGGAAGGGGAAGAACGCGTCGGAGGCGACCGCGCTGCCGGCCAGGGGGAAGCGGGCCTTCGACACCGCCACCTTCGCCGCGTCGACCCGGCTCATCTGCCCCGCGCCGATCGCGAGCAGACGGTCCGGGCTGGCGAAGACGATGGCGTTGCTCTTCACGTGCGGCACGCAGGTCCAGGCGATGTCGAGCGCGGCCAGTTCCTCGGGCGTCGGCGCCCGCCGGGTCACGACCCTCGCCTCGGCCGCGCGGATGCGGCGCCCGGCGTCGGCCTCCTGCACGAGGAGGGCGCCGTCGATGGAGCGGAAGGCGAGGAACCGTTCGGGCGACGGCGCCGCCTCGACGAGCCGCAGGTTCTTCTTCTCCGCCAGGATGGCGCGCGCCTCGGGCGTGAACGCCGGCGCGACGACCGCCTCGACGAACCAGCCCGACACCACCCGTGCCGCCTCGGCGTCGACCGGCCGGTTCACCCCGACGATGCCGCCGAACGCGCTCTCGGGGTCGACCTCCCGCGCCCGCTCGATCGCCTCGGCGGCCGTCGCCCCGAGGGCGACGCCGCAGGGGTTCGTGTGCTTGATGATCGCCGCGGCCGGACGGTCGAAGTCGCGGGCGCACCCCCAGGCGGCGTCGAGGTCGAGCAGGTTGGTGTACGAGAGCCCCTTGCCCTGGAGCGACGACGCCTCGCGGAAGGCCCCGCCGAGCCGCCCGGCCTCCCCGGCGGGCGTCCACTCCGCGTAGAGG
>DATCKS010000250.1:0-10874 GCA_036562265.1 Thermodesulfobacteriota bacterium
AGCGCCGCCGGCGCGGCGGCGAGGGGGATGAACTCGCCGTCGCCGACGCCGAGCCAGCGCCGGGCGGCCTCGCCGGTGGGGAGCACGACCCCGCCGGCGAAGCCCGCCACCCGCGCCTGCACGAGGCGCTGGGCGACGAGCCCGCCGCCGGTCGTCTCGACCACGGCGAGCGTGAGGCCCCGCTCGGCGAGCAAGGTCCCGACGACCCCCTCCAGCGTGTCGTCGTCGGCGCCGAAGACGGCCTCGCCGAGGCGGCCGCGGATGCGCTCCTCCATGCCGGCGATGAGGGCCCTCGCGGAGGCCTCGTCCGCCGCCTTGGCCGAGACGCGCAGCCGGATGATCCCGGGCGAGGCGTAGATGCCGACCGTCGGGTTGGAGGACTCGCGGATCAGGTCGCCGACGACCTGGTCGACGGCCGACTCGGTCATGCCGCTGACCTTCAGCGTCTTCGAGACGATGGTGGCGGCGAGGCCGTAGCGGCGCTTGAGGTAGGGCAGCACGGCGGTCTCGGTCATCCACTGCAGCTCGGAGGGGACGCCGGGCATGGCGATGATGGTTCCGGCGTCCCCCTCGAGGATGAAGCCGGGCGCGGTGCCGCGCTGGTTCTCGATGGGGATCGCCCCGGCCGGCAGGAAGGCCTGCTTGCGGTTGTTGGGCGAGACCTTGTAGCCGCGTCGCGAGAGGCGCGCCTCGATCATGTCCATGAGGCGCTGGTGGAAGACCAGCTCCCGCCCCATGACCCGCGCGGCGACCTCGCGCGTGAGGTCGTCCTCGGTGGGGCCGAGCCCGCCGCTGCAGATGACGAGGCCGGCGCGCTCGAGGGCGATGCGGAACGCGCTCTCCATCCGGGCGGGGTTGTCGCCGACGGTGGTCTTGAAGTAGAGGTCGCAGCCGATCTCGGCGAGCGCTCGCGCGAGGTAGGCGGCGTTGGTGTCGACGAGTTGTCCGAGGAGGAGTTCGGAGCCGATCATCATCAGCTCCGCCCGCACCGGCGCGGCGCTCACGGGCGGTCCCCCACCGCGCCGCGGCGTTCCCGCAGGAAGGCCATGCGCCGGCGCGGCTGGTCCGCGTCGGACGCGTCGTCCTCCCGGAGGAGCCGCGCGGCGCGCGCGCGATCGGCGGCAAGCTCCGGATCGACCGGACGGTAGAGTTCACTCGCCAGCATCTTCGCCTTCTCGCTCCGCTCCGTCATGTCGCGCCCCGCGGCCCGCGCCTCGCGCTGCCGCGCAGCGCGCCACGGGCGAGGATACCGCACCCCGGGCCGGGAAGCGAACGGCCCCCGTGGTAGACTTCCGCCATGTCGTCCGCGTTCTACGAAACGCTCGACGCCCGGATCGCCCGGGCCGGACGGGTCGCGGTGGCGACGCTCGCCGAGCGACGCCGGTCGGTACCGCGCGAGGTGGGCGCCACGCTGCTCGTCTCGTCGCTCGGCGAGATCATCGGGCCCACGCCGATCACGGACGACAACGAGGCGAACTGCGCCGTCGTGGACGTGCTCGCCGCCGCCGGAGCGTAGCGCCAGGTGTCCGACGCGTACCCCAGGATCCGGCCGGCCGGAGACCGCGCGCTCGTCGTCGAGTTCGGCGAGACGATCGACCCCGCGATCTCCGCCATGGTGTACCGCCTCGACGCCAGGCTCGCCGCGCTCCACCCCGCGGGCCTCGTCGAGACGGTACCGACCTATCGCTCCCTCATGGTCCACCACGACCCGGTGGCGGGCGACCCGGAGGCGCTCGCGGCGACGCTCGAGCGGCTCGCGGTCGAGGTCGCGGCCGAGCCGCACGCGTCGTCCAACGGCGCGCGCGAAGGACGCCTCGTCGAGGTCCCGGTCGTCTACGGCGGCGACGAGGGCCCCGACATGGCCTACGTCTGCGAGCGGACGGGGCTCACCCCCGAGGAGGTCGTCCGGCGCCACACGGCGCCGACCTACGTCGTCTACATGCTCGGCTTCCTGCCCGGCTATCCGTACCTGGGCGGCCTCGACCCGAGCCTCGCCGTCCCGCGGCTCGCGACGCCCCGCCTCAGGATCCCGGCCGGCAGCGTCGGCATCGGCGGGCAGCAGACCGGGATCTACCCGCTCGAGAGCCCGGGCGGCTGGGCGATCATCGGCCGTACGTCGCTCACGTTGTTCGACCCGATGCGCGAGGAGCCCTGCCTCATCCTCGCGGGCGATCGGGTGCGCTTCGTCGCGGTGGAGCGCGAGGAGCGGTAGATGGCGCCCGTGCTACGCGTGATCGAGCCGGGCCCCCTCACGACCGTCCAGGACCTCGGGCGCTACGGCTACCAGTCGCGCGGCGTCCCGGTGTCCGGCGTCATGGACCCCGTCGCGCTCCGCCTCCTCAACCGCCTCGTCGGCAACCCCGACGACGCAGCCGGCCTGGAGGCGACCCTGGTCGGCCCCACGCTCGTCGTCGAGGCGGAGGCCGAGGGGGGCGTCCTCGTCGCCCTCGGCGGCGCGGAGTGCGACGCGACCGCCGACGGCATGCCGGTGCCGCCCTACCGGGCGACCTGGCTGCCGGACGGCTGCCGCCTGGTCATCGGCCCCGCCCGCGCGGGCCTTCGGCCGATCCTCGCCGTCGCGGGGGGCATCGACGTGCCGGTCGTCCTCGGGAGCCGCTCGACCTTCCTGCGCGGCGCCTTCGGCGGCCTCGGCGGCCGCGCCCTGGCGCCGGGCGACCGGGTCCCCGTGGGGGTCCCGGTCGACCCCCAAGGGGTGTCCGGCCGCGACGGCCTCGCGCTGCCGCCCTCGGCGCGGCCGCCGCTCGAGACCGCGGTGACCCTTCGCGTCGTCCTCGGGCCGCAGGCCGACCGCTTCACCGACGACGCGATCGAGACGCTTCGCCGCGAGCCGTACCGCCTCACCCCGGAGAGCGACCGGATGGGGGCGCGGCTCGCGGGGCCGCGCCTCGCCCACCGGCGGGGCGCCGACATCGTCTCGGACGGGACGACCGCGGGCTCCATCCAGGTGCCCGAGTCGGGACAGCCGATCGTGCTGCTCGCCGACCGGCAGACGACCGGCGGGTACACCAAGATCGGCACGGTCGTCTCGGCCGACCTCCCGCGCCTCGCCCAGCTCGTGCCGGGCGGCGAGGTCCGCTTCCAGGTGGTCGGCCTCGCGGAGGCCTACCGCGCCGCGCGCGAGGCGGAGGCGGCGCTCGACGCGGCGCTCGCCCGCGCCGTGCGCCTCGACGGGCCGCCCCCCTGGGCCGCGTCGCACCGCCTGCTCGCCCACAACCTGATCTCCGGCGCGGTCGCCGCCGGGGAGGAGCCGTAGCGTCATGCCGTCGCCCGAACCGACCTACCTGCCGACGCGGGGCGGTCCGCTCGACGTCGACCGCGCCTTCTACGACCGGTTGTCGCGCGACATCGCCGGCCGGAGGCCGGTCGAGTCGTTCGTCGTCCCGATCCGCTCGGGTCGCGCCTGGCCGCTACGCGCCGGGCAGATGTGCCGCATCGTCACCATCGAGGGGGCGCAGGTCGCCGACCTCAACGCCTGGAACCTCCACAACCCGCGCGAGCGCTTCTGGGCCGCCCGTACCCGCCAGCTCCAGCGGGCGCACGTCTCGACCTACGACCGTCTCTGGTCCACCCTCCCCTACCTGAGGCCGATGCTGACGATCACGAAGGACTCGCTCGACTGGTACGGCGTCGACGAGGACGGCGGCCGCTGCCACGGCCTCCTCGGCAGCCGCTGCGACCCCTACGTGAACCGGCTCCTCACCGGCGAGTCGTTCGACTACCACTGCCACTCGAACCTCACCCGCGCCATCCTCCCCTGGCGGCTCACCGAGCTCGACGTCCACGACGTGCTCAACGTCTTCCAGGTCGAGGGGCTCACGCGCGACGGCGACCAGTACTTCATCAAGCCGAGCCCCGCCAAGCGGGGGGACGTCTTCGAGTTCTTCGCCGAGATCGACCTGCTCGTGGCGATCTCGACCTGCCCCGGCGGCGACCTCTCCGTGCCGCTCTGGGGGCCGAACGCCGGCGACGCGCTCGCGGTCTGCCGGCCGCTCGGCGTCGAGATCTACGAGCCCGACCCCGCGCTCCTCGCGGGCTGGTCCCCGCCCGAGCCGGCCGACTACCGCGGCAACCACGGGATGCCGATGCCGGCCTTCCAGAGGGCCTGATCGCGCCTTCGCCACGACGCACCCGGGTCGCGGTGCAGACGGTCCCGCGCGCGGGCCCTGGTCGGGCGGCCGCGCACGGCGACGGGCAAGCGCCCCTCCGGGGCGCCGGCCGCGGCCGTTTCGGAGCGCCGTCCCCGAAATCCAGGACGCAACGTCAGGTTTGACAGGCCCCGCCGGCCTGCGGTCTCATCGTCGGTATGGAAAATGGAAAGGCCTGACCCCATGGAAAATGGAAAGGCCTGACCCCGAGGGAGGGCGTCATGACCCTTCGCATCGACTTCAATTCCGACATGGGCGAGTCGTTCGGCCAGTTCAAGATGGGCGACGACGAGGCGATTCTCGATTACGTCTCGTCGGCCAACCTCGCCTGCGGCTGGCACGGCGGCGACCCCCTCACGATGCGCAGGACCGTCTTCATGGCGGTCAAGAAGGGGGTCAACGTCGGCGCCCACCCGAGCTACCCGGACCTCATGGGCTTCGGGCGGCGCGTCATGCAGCTCACGCCGGAGGAGGCGCACAACTACGTCGTCTACCAGCTCGGCGCCCTTGCCGCCTTCTGCAAGGCGGCCGGCACGACGATGCAGCACGTGAAGCCGCACGGCGCCCTCTTCAACGCCGCCCAGGACGACCCGGTCCTCGCCGAGGCGCTCGTCGCCGGCATCAAGGAGGTCGACCCGAAGCTCATCGTGGTCGCCCTGCCCGGCTCCGAGGTCGACAAGGCCGCCACGAAGATCGGCCTCAAGGTGGCTCGCGAGGGCTTCGCGGACCGGGAGTACACCGACGAGGGCCGGCTCGTGCCGCGCACGGTGAAGGGCTCGGTCATCCACGACCCGAAGCGGATCGCCGATCGGGTCATCCAGATGGTGAAGGGCAAGCTGGTCGCGATGAGCGGCAAGCCGCTCGACGTCGAGGTCCACACGATCTGCCTGCACAGCGACACGCCGGGCGCAGCCGAGCTGGCACGAACGATCCGGAGCGCCGTCGAGGCCGCCGGCATTCGGGTCACTCCGATGCGGGAACTGGTCTAGCGGCGCGGCGTGTTCGCCCGGGCCGCAGGACGGGCCCGTCCGGCAACGCCCGAGGTGTGCGCGGGGAATCGTGGCGGCGGCGGGGACGGACCGGCCCGACCGCGTGACGGTCCTCGACGACGGTAAGGTAATCTCTTCTGAGAACCCCCAGGTGGCCCGGCGGCACCCGGCCGTGATACAGGTGTATCCCGGCGCGTCGCCCGGCGACGCCGCCCGACACGAGGAGCCCCGATGACGCCTCCGTTCGCCGACAGGATGCAGAACCTCGGAACCGAGACCGCCTTCGAGGTGCTCGTGAAGGCCAGGGCGCTCGAAGCCCAGGGCCGGCACGTCATCCACCTCGAGATCGGCGAGCCCGACTTCCCGACGCCGCCGAACATCGTCGAGGCCGGCGTCCGGGCCCTGCGCGACGGCCTGACCAAGTACGGGCCGTCGGCCGGCCTGCCGGAGCTGCGCGAGGCGATCTGCGAGAACCTCTGGACGACGCGTCGCGTCAGGGCGACGCCCGACCAGGTGGTCGTCACGCCGGGCGCGAAGCCGATCATCTTCTTCGGGATCCTCGCCACGGTGAACCCGGGCGACGAGGTGCTCCTGCCCGATCCGGGCTTCCCGATCTACGAGTCGGTCGTGCGCTTCGTCGGCGGGGTGCCGGTTTCCGTGCCGCTCCTCGAGTCGAACGGCTTCGCGCTCGACCTCGCGGCGCTCGAGCGGCTGGTCACGCCCCGCACGCGGCTCCTCATCTTCAACAGCCCCGCCAACCCGACCGGCGGCGTGATCCCGCCGGCCGACATCGAGCGGATCGCCGAGTTCGCCCTCAGGCACGACCTCTGGGTCATGGCCGACGAGATCTACAGCCAGATCCTCTACGAGGGGACGCACGCCTCCATCGCCGCGCTCCCCGACCTCGCGGCGCGCACGATCCTGATCGACGGCTTCTCGAAGACCTACGCGATGACCGGGTGGCGGCTCGGCTACGGCGTCATGCCGGAGGCGCTCGCGGCGCACGTGACGCGCCTCGTGGTGAACTCGAACTCCTGCACCGCGGGCTTCGTGCAGGCGGCCGGCATCGAGGCGCTGCGGGGACCGCAGGACGCGTCGCGCGCCATGGTGGCCGAGTTCCGCAAGCGGCGCGATCTGATCGTCGCCCGCCTGAACGAGATCCCCGGCATACGCTGCACCCTCCCGCAGGGGGCCTTCTACGCCTTCCCCAACGTCTCCGCCCTGCCGGTCGACGCCCGGACCTTTGCCGACCGCCTCCTCGAGGAGCACGGCGTCGCGGCGCTCGCCGGGACCTGCTTCGGTGCGGGAGGGGACGGCTACCTGCGGCTCTCCTACGCCAACTCGACCGAGAACCTCATGGCGGCGGCCGACCGCATCGCCGAGGCCGTTCACAGCCTCTCGGGGTGACCGGAGCCTGACGGGGTCAGGCCTTTCCATTTTCCGGGCGGGCGAACGTCGGGGCCCGACCCGCGCCGCGCCTCAGCCCACGGGCACCCGACCCTGGCGGGCGGACTCGGCGGCGCGGCGGATGGCGGAGATGGCGGCGGCGTAGTCGTTACTGCCGAAGACGGCGCTGCCGGCGACGAGGACGTCGGCCCCCGCGGCGGCCACCCGGCCGGCGTTGTCGGCCTTGACGCCGCCGTCGACCGAGACGAGCGCCGAGAGGCCCTTCGCGTCGATCATCCGGCGAAGGGCGGCCACCTTCTCGAGCGCGCCCGGGATGAACGCCTGTCCCCCCCACCCCGGGTTCACGGACATCACGAGGACGAGGTCGAGGTCGGGCAGAATCGCCTCGAGCGTCGAGACCGGCGTGCCGGGATTGATGGCGACGCCGGCACGCGCCCCCTCCTCCTTGATGCTCTGCACCAGGCGGTGGACGTGCGCGGTGGCTTCAGCGTGGATGGTGACGTAGTCGGCCCCCGCCTTCACGAAGGCCGGGATCTGCCGCTCGGGTGCGTCGATCATGAGGTGCACGTCGAGCGGCAGGCGGGTCGCCTTCCTGGCGGCGGCCACGAGCGGGGGGCCGAAGGTGATGTTCGGGACGAAGTGGCCGTCCATCACGTCGAGGTGGAGCCAGTCGGCGCCGGCCTGCTCGGCGGCCCGGCACTCGTCGGCCACCCGGCCGAAATCGGCCGACAGGAGGGAGGGCGCGACCTTGACCGTCACGGGTCGCTAGCGGCCCACGGTCGCCGGCGCCTTGGCCTCGGCCGGGATCTTCTTCGCGTCCGCCATGAACCGCTCGAGACCGCGGTCGGTCAGCGGGTGGTGCGCGATCTGCCGGATCACCGCGTACGGCACGGTGCAGATGTCGGCCCCGAGGAGGGCGGCCTCGACGATGTGGACCGGGTTTCGGACCGAGGCGACGAGCACCTCGGTGTCGAAGTCGTAGTTCCGGTAGATGCGGACGATCTTCTCGATCAGGTCCATCCCCGTCTCGGCGATGTCGTCGAGCCGACCGACGAAGGGGCTCACGAAGGTGGCGCCGGCCTTCGCGGCGAGGATGGCCTGTAGCGGCGAGAAGCAGAGGGTCACGTTGACCTTGATGCCGTCGTTCGCCAGCGTGCGGCAGGCTTCGAGGCCCGCCATGGTGAGCGGAACCTTCACCACGACCTGGTCGTGGATCCGGGCCAGGCTGCGACCCTCGGCGATCATGTCGGCCGCCTCGAGGGTGGTCACCTCGGCCGAGACCGGCCCCCGGACGACCTCGCAGATCTCGCGAAGCAGCGGGGCGAACTCGCGCCCCTCCTTGGCCACGAGCGTGGGGTTCGTGGTGACGCCGTCGATGAGGCCCTTGGACGCGACGTCGCGGATCTCGTCAAGATTGGCGCTGTCGATGAAGATCTTCATGAGAAGAGACGCTCCTTGGGGCTAGCTGCGCGCGGCGGCCGCCCTGAGCCCCGGCTCGGTCACGTCGGGACGCGACACCGCTTCGGCCCTGGCGCCAGGCGACATCTCCGCCGTCTCACCGCGCTGGCCCTCGACGATACGCCAGAGTAGCACGAGCTGGGCCAGGCCGAGCGAATGGCTCTGCGCCGGCGCGAGGCCGTCGTGGAACTGCCCGAGCTTCTCCACGGCGAGCTGCCCTCCGTCGCCGATGCGCTCCCAGATCCGCTCCTCCAGTTCCTGGGCGCGCGACCGCGGCATGTCGCCGCGGATCTCGATCACCGACACCGGCGTGCCGTCGTCGAGCCGGTCGTCGTGCTGCCAGAAGTCGCGTCGGGCCTCCGCCATGGGGCTCACCGTGGAGAGGTCGAGCGGCGGCACGTGGGCGCGCGCGAGGATGCGGACGTGCAGGTGCGCGTTGTCGCGCAGGTCGAACGGGTCGTGCGGCGGAAAGAAGTGCACGATGATGTCGGCGTGCCGACGCTGCGGGAAGATGTACGCCTCCGCGTCCGGCTGCCGCGCGGCGATCTCGGCCACGACCTGCTCGGGGGTGTAACCGCGCTTCGCCACGTCGCGCGAGATCTTCCAGGCCCGCTTGAGGACCGGATGGGGGTCCAGGTAGATCTTGAGGTCGTAGAGGCGGCGCAGGTCGGCGGTGAAGAGCGGGTGCAGCCCCTGCACGAAGACGACCGCCTTCGGCACGACGGTGACCGGCCCCTTGATCGTGCCGTCGGAGTGATCGTAGACCGGCTTCTCGATCGGCTCCCCCGCCTTGAGCCGCCGCAGGTGGTCGGCCATGAGGTCGAGGTTGTTCGCGCGGGGGTCGAGCGCCGTGATCCCGAGCGCCCGGCGCTGCTTCCGGTCGAGGCTGTGGTAGTCGTCGGTGCAGATGTGGGTGACGCGATCCTCGCCGAGGAGCTTGGCGATGCCCGAGGCGAGCGTCGTCTTCCCGGTCCCGCTGTCGCCACAGACCGCGATCATGGTCCGCGGCCGGCTTCTCGGCTGCCTCCCGTCGGATTTCAAACGCTGTCTCCTGATTGGCGAGCCACGGGACGCATCCCGACTTGATAGCATTCCGGCGCTACGGCCGCAACACCTTTGCTCACGGCCATCTAGCCTTCCGAAACGGCATCAAACGGTGTTGCACTGCCGCCGCCGCCGGGCCGCGGGGGCGCGCGACGGGCAAGTTCCCGATTTCACACGCTCGGGCGCGCCTCCCGCGCCGCCGGGAGCCCTTCCCCCGTCGACACGTGGGGTGCGGGGAGCTGGTGAAAGATCCGTGCCATTCCGGTCCCGGCGGCCCGGTCGAGCCGCCGCGGAGGGCCGGAACGGGGAGGCCGCTCTCGCCGGCCGATCAGGTGCCGGAGGGGGCGTAGTAGCCGGCCGTGCCCTCGAGGTACCGCTCGGCGTCCATGGCGGCCATGCAGCCGGACCCGGCGGCCGTGATGGCCTGGCGGTACTCGTGGTCCTGGACGTCGCCGCAGGCGAAGACCCCCGGGACGCTCGTGCGGGTCCCGTGACGGGTCACGATGTAGCCGCGCTCGTCCATCTCGAGCTGGCCGACGAAGAGCGCCGTGTTCGGCGTGTGCCCGATCGCGACGAAGAGCCCCGCCACGTCGAGGCGGCGGGTCGCGCCGGTCTTGACGTCGGCGATCGTGACGCCGGCAACCTGGCCGGCGTCGTTCGCGTGGATGTCGCGGACCACGACGTTCCAGATGAAGTCGATCTTCGGGTTGGCGAAGGCGCGCTCCTGCATGATCTTCGAGGCGCGCAGGCTGTCGCGCCGGTGGAGGACGGTCACCTTGCTGGCGAACTTGGTGAGGAAGAGCGCCTCCTCGAGGGCGCTGTCCCCGCCCCCGACGACGGCCAGCGGCACGCCCTGGAAGAAGAAGCCGTCGCAGGTGGCGCAGGTGGACACCCCTTTGCCGAGGAGCTGCCGCTCGGCCGGGAGCCCCAGCATCTTGGCCGAGGCGCCCGTGGCGACGATGACCGCCTTCGCGAGGTAGACCTCGTCGCCCCGCATGACCTTGAAGGGGCGCTGCCTGAAGTCGACGGCCGTGACGTCGTCGGTGATGAACTCGGTCCCGAAGCGACCGGCCTGCTCGCGCATGAGCGCCATGAGTTCGGGGCCCTGGACGCCCTTCGGGAACCCCGGGAAGTTCTCGACCTCGCTCGTCAGGGTGAGCTGGCCGCCGGCCTGCGCGCCCTCGAACATCAACGGCTTGAGGTTGGCCCGCCCAGCGTAGATGGCCGCCGTGAGGCCGGCCGGCCCAGACCCGATGATGATGACCTCGCGCACCGCGCCGTTCGTGCCCGTCACCGTGACTCCCTTCCCATGCGTCGATCCCGCCGGGGCGGCCGGCATGCCGATGCTGCCCGGCGGCTCGCCCGGCCCTCCTTGTACCGCGCGGGCGCGAGCGCGCGCAACCGCTCGCCGCGACTTGCGTTCTCGGCAGGAGGTCGTTTATAGTGACCGCAAGGGCGGCGCCGATATAATACGGTGCCACAGACGTCGGATCACGACGACCGCGACAATGGCGCGCGCAGCCTCGGATCTCTACGAAACCGAATCAGCCTGGTACCTCCTCCGGGTTGACCTCATCGGCGCCTTCGGCGCCGACACGGTCAGCCGTGCGCCGGGCCTGCGGCAGTTCGAGCTCGCCAGGCGGGGCGACCTCCTCGGCCTCGAAGGGGACCCCGGCGAGGTCGCCTACATCGTCAAGAGCGGGCGGGTCAGCCTCATGCGCCTCACCGAGGACAACCGGCGCACGCAGCTCGCGGTGCTGCCGGCCGGTGGCCCGTTCGGCGAGGCCGGCCTCCCCGGCAAGAGCGCCCC
>DATCKS010000252.1:0-5346 GCA_036562265.1 Thermodesulfobacteriota bacterium
GAGCCCGTAGAGCGTCGGCGCGGCGGCGCCGGCGCCGATGCCGACCGTGTAGAAGAGCCCGTAGGCGCGGGCGCGCCGCGTCGGCACGACGAAGTCGGCCACCGTCCCGTAGAGGACCGACGACGTCCCGTTGAGCGCCACGCCGAGCACCGGCAGGAGGGCCAGCGCGCCGCCAAGGGGCGAGAGCACCACGCCGAGCATCAGGGCGGCGGTCGCCGCCTCGGTGAGGACCACCGTCCGGATGATCCCCACCCGCTCGGCCACGGCGCCGCAGACGAACTTCCCCACGGCGCCCCCCGCGAAGACGAGGGCGAGGGCGACGCCGACGGTCTCGACCCCCGACCCCTTGGCGATCAGCACGAACGGCAGCAGCGTGAGGAAGCCGGTCCGGGTGGCGCTGTCGATGCCGTGGACGGCGCTGAGGGCCTGGAAGCCCCAGACGTCCCGGATGCCCCAGCCCACCGGCCGGGCCGGCGCCTCGGCGTCGGCCGCCTCCCGCGGCGGCCGGGCCCCCAGGCCGAGGCGCGCCAGGACCGCGGCGAGGAGGAGCGCCGCGCCGAGCCCGATGGCGCCGTAGGCCGCCACGGCGGTCTGCCAGCCGAGCGCGGCCGAGGCGGCGCCGATCAGGGCCGGCACGGTAACCTTGCCCAGGTCGCCCGAGAAGTTGTAGGTCCCGAGCGCCACCCGCAGCGGGCCTCCCTCGTACGCGCGCGAGGTGAGGGAGGCCGAGAGGGGATGCTGCACGCCCGAGCCGAGGCCGGCGAGCAGGAGGAGGACGAGGAGCGGGAGGTAGCCGCCCGTGGTCGCCGCGACGACGAAGCCGGCGCCGACCACGGCCGTACCGACCGCCAGGAGGCGCGCCTCGCCGATACGCTCGGCCAGGAACCCGGCCGGGATCTGGAACGCCGACATCGCCCCGGAATAGACGCTGCGCAGGAGGCCCGCCTGGGCCAGCGTCAGCGAGAACTCCCGCGTCCAGATCGGCAACAGGACGTAGAGCAGGTCCGCGAAGCCGTCGTGGAGGAAGTGAACGGTGCTGGTGGTGGCAAGGGTGGCTCGGGCCCTGCGATCGGACACGGGTCGGATCATCCCACAGGCTTGACCGGCGGTCAAATTCCTGTCACATACGGCAAACCGCAGTTAGAATTCCGAAAACCCTGAGGAAATCGTGAGCCCTCTCGCCACCGCCACCCTCCTCGGCGCCATCGCCCTCCTCCTCTACGGCATCCGCCTGGCCGGCGACGGCATCCAGAAGGCGGCCGGGGGCCGGATCCGGCGGCTGCTCGGCGTGGTGACGAAGAACCGCCTGGTGGCGTTCGGGGTGGGGGCGGCCGCCGCGGCGCTCCTGCAGTCGTCGTCGGCGACCGTCGCCATGCTCGTCGGCTTCGTCTCGGCCGGGCTCATGACGCTGCCGCAGACGATCGCGGTGCTCCTCGGCGCGAACGTCGGCACGACGCTCACGCCCCAGCTCGTCGCCTTCCGCGTCTTCGACCTGGCGGTGCCCATCGCCGGGCTCGGCGTGGCGCTGTCGATGTGGGGCTGGTCGTCGCGCGCGCGCCACGTCGGCCAGGCGGTGCTCGGCTTCGGCTTCGTCTTCCTGGCGCTCCACCTGGCGACGACGACCATGGCGCCCCTGCGGGACGATCCGTTCTTCACCCTCGTGCTCCAGACCCTCAGGGACCACCCGGGCTGGACGCTGCTCCTGGCCGCCGGCTTCACGGCGCTCGTCCACTCCTCGGCCGCCACGCTCGTCCTCGCCCTCGGCCTCGCGCACCAGGGGCTCGTCGACCTGGCCGGCGCGATGCCGATCGTCCTCGGCGCGAACCTCGGCACGACGGCGGCGGCGATCGAGACGGCGGTCGGGGCCAAGCGAGACGCCCAGCAGACGGCGGCCGCGCACGTCATCGCGAAGGCCATCGGGCTCGCGGTCGCCTTCCCGCTGATGGAGCCGTTCGCGCGCCTCGTCGCCGCGACGAGCGACGACCTCGCGCGCCAGATCGCCAACGCGCACACCATCTTCAACGTCGCGCTCGCGATCGGCCTCCTGCCGGTCACGGGGCTCCTCGCCGGCCTCGTGCGCCGTCTGCTGCCGCCGCGGCCGGCGAGCGAGGAGCCCTTCGGCCCGAAGTACCTCGACGAGCGGGTCCTCGAGTCGCCGCCGGTCGCCTTCGGCCAGGCGGCGCGCGAGGTGCTCCGCATGGCGGACATCGTGCAGACGATGGTCCGCGAGTCGATTCGCGCCTTCGAGGGGCACGACCTCGACCTGGTGCAGCGGATCGAGGACATGGACGACCAGGTCGACCGCCTCGACCGCGAGGTGAAGCTCTTCCTCACCAAGCTCTCGAAGTCGGGGCTCACCGAGGCGCAGGCGGCCCGCGAACTCGAGCTGATCGCGTTCTCGACCGACCTCGAGGCGGTCGGCGACATCGTCGACAAGAACCTCATGTCGCTCGCGCGCAAGCGGATCAAGCAGGGCGTCACCTTCTCGGCCGAGGGGTGGCGCGAGATCCGCGACTTCCACGCGAAGGTCTGCGAGAACCTCGAGCTCGCGGTCTCGGCCTTCGCCACGCGCGACGCCGATCTGGCGCGCACGCTCCTGCGCCACAAGAACCGCCTCGGCGAGATCGAGCGGGCCCTCAACGCCGCGCACGTCGACCGCCTCCACCGCGGCCTGCGCGAGTCGATCGAGACCTCGTCGATCCACCTCGACCTCCTCTCGAACCTCGAGCGGATCAACTCCCACGTGACGAACGTGGCCTACACGATCCTCGAGGCGGCGGCCTCGGACGACGGCGACGGCTAGCGCACGCTAAGATGGGGCAATGGAACCCCGCACCCGACTACGCCGCCGACTGATCGAGGGTCCCATCATCGTCGCCCCGGGCGCCTACGACGCGCTCGTGGCCCGGCTGATCGAGCAGGCCGGGTTCGAGGCGGTCTACCTCTCCGGAGCCGGCGTGAGCTACACGCGGCTCGGCCGCCCGGACATCGGGCTCCTCTCGTTCACCGAGATGGTCCAGGTGTGCGAGGCGATGGCCGAGGCGGTCGGCATCCCGATCATCGCCGACGGCGACACCGGGTACGGCAACGCCCTCAACGTGCAGCGGACCGTGCGCGCCTACGAGCGGGCCGGCGTCGCCGCCATCCAGCTCGAGGACCAGACCTTCCCGAAGCGCTGCGGCCATCTCTCCGGCAAGGCGGTGACGTCGGCCGACGAGATGGTCGGCAAGATCAAGGCCGCCTGCGACGCGCGGCGCGACCCGGACTTCCTCGTCGTCGCCCGCACCGACGCCCGCGCCACGCACGGGATGGACGAGGCGCTCGACCGGGCCCGCCGCTACGCGGAGGCCGGCGCGGACGTCCTCTTCGTCGAGGCGCCCGAGAGCGTCGAGGAACTGCGTGCGGTGCCGCCGGCGCTGCCGCGGCCCTGTCTCGCCAACATGGTGGAGCGGGGGCGGACGCCGCTCGTCCGGGCCGCCGATCTCGACGCCATGGGCTACCGCATCGTCATCTTCCCCAACGCCGTCACCCGGTTCATCGCCCGCCAGGCGGCGGGTTTCCTTGCGCGCCTCGCAGCCGAGGGGGGGACGGCGGGGCTCCTCGACGAGATGATCGGGTTCGAGGACTTCAATCGTCTCCTCGGCCTCGCCGATGTGCGAGCGGCCGAGGAGCGTTACCGGTAACGATCGCACGCGGAGGTGTCATGTCGATGCTCACCCGCCGTCACACGCTGGCTGCGCTCGGGGCCGCCGGCGCCGCCTCGCTCCTCCCGGGCTTCGCGCGCCGCGCCCGCGCGCAGGGCACCCGCAAGGTCGTTCTCACCCAGTCCACCGACGGGTTCCTCTACGTGCCGATCCAGGTGGCGCGTGCCCGGCGCTACTTCGAGGCGGAGGGGATCGAGCCGGAGGTCGTCGTCACCGGCGGCGGGTCGAAGGCGATCGCGGCCGTCGTGGGCGGCAGCGCCCACGTCTACGTCGGCAACGCCGCCTCGCAGGTGAACGCGCTGTCGAAGGGCCAGCCGCTCCTCAGCTTCGCGGCGGTCATGACCCAGTTCGCGAGCAACCTCGTCATGCAGGGCGACCTGGCGCGCGAGCGCGGCATCGGCGCGGCAAGCTCCGTGGCGGACAAGGTCGCGGCGCTCAAGGGCCTCAAGGTCGGCATCACGGCGCCGGGGAGCGCCACCGACCAGATCCTCCGCTACCTGCTCCAGAAGCAGGGGATCCAGCCCGACCGCGACGTCACCGTCATCCCGGTCGGCGGCAGCGGGCCGATGATCGCCGCCTTCTCGCAGAAGCGGATCGACGCGTTCGTCCTCTCCTCGCCGACGGCCGAGACGGCCGTCGTCAAGCACGGCGGCGTCATGCTCATCAACTTCTCCCGCGGCGAGTACGAGCCGCTCGCCGGCATCCTCTACATGAGCCTGATCGCCAAGAAGGACTGGCTCGAGCAGAACGGCGAGACCGCCGTGGCGGTCTGCCGGGCCCTCGCCAGGGCCGAGCGGCTCATCAACGAGAAGCCGCAGGAGGCCAAGGCGGCCATCGGCAGCTTCTACGAGAAGACCGAGCCGGCCGTCTTCGACCAGGCGTGGGAGAGCAACGTCAAGGCGTACCCGCCGACGCCGGTCATCGCCGCCGCGGCCATGCAGAAGGCGATCGACTTCATGAACGCCACCGAGGAGGAGAAGACCAGCGTGACGGTCGCGCAGGCGATGGACAACCGCTACGCCGAGGCGGCGGTCAGGGGGTTGTAGGAGGAGGCATGGCGCCTCGGACGCTCTTCGAGAAGGTCTGGGCGCGGCACGTCGTCGCCGAGGGTCCCGGCGGGCAGACGCTCCTCTACATCGACCGCCTCCTGATCCACGAGGGCGGCTTCCACGCCTTCGAGACGCTCAGGCAGTCGGGGCGGCGCGTGCGCCGCCCCGACGCGGTCTTCGCGACGCCGGACCACTACGTCCCCACGGTGGGACGCGCGGCCGGCATCGCCGACCCCGAGGCCCGCATGCGGGTCGAGAGCCTGCGCGCCGACACGCGGGCGGCCGGCATCACCCTCTTCGACCTCGACGATCCGCGCCAGGGGATCGTCCACGTGATCGGCCCCGAGCAGGGGATCACCCAGCCGGGCCTCACCATCGTCTGCGGCGACTCGCACACCTCGACGCACGGCGCCTTCGGCGCCCTGGCCTTCGGCATCGGCGCCTCTGAGGTCGCCCACGTGCTCGCCACGCAGACGCTCTGGCAGCGCAAGCCGAAGGCGATGCGCATCCGCGTGGAGGGGGAGCGGCCCCCGGGCGTCACGGCCAAGGACGTGATCCTCGGCATCATCGCCGCGATCGGCGCGGGCGGGGGA
>DATCKS010000253.1:0-14095 GCA_036562265.1 Thermodesulfobacteriota bacterium
GGGTACGACACGCTCGTCTGGGTCGGTGAACAGCCGTGGTCGAACGGGAAGGTGGGGACACTGGGCCTCTCCTACACGTGTGCGAACCAGCAGGCGCTGGCGATCCGGCGACCGCCCTACCTCGCGGCGCAGATCCTCCTCGACGGCGGCTACAGCTACTACATGCGCACCATGCGCCACTCGGGGGCGTGCGAGTACGGGATCGTCCTGCCGTACGTCTTGTGGATGGCGCGAACCAGCCAGGAGGCCCGCCGCGATCCGCAGGTCCGGGCGGCCCTCGACGCCATGTGGGCCCAGTTGCCCCAGTGGGTGCGCCGCATGCCGCTCAGGCCGGGCGAGTCGCCGCTCGCGCTCGTGCCGAACTACGAGCGCTGGTTCTTCGACATGCTCTGGCACGGGGAGTACGACGAGTACTGGCGGAGGCCCGGCCTGGATCTCGCGCCGTACCTCGACCAGTACCCGGACATCCCGATCCTTCTCGAGACCTCCTGGTACGGCCACCACATCTGGGCGACGCTCACCAAGTACGCGGAGCTCAGGTCGCGGCATCGGACGCCGAAGCACCTCCTCCTCGGTACCTGGCTGCACGGCTACGAGACCTTCGGCCAGAGCTACGCTGGCGACGTCGACTTCGGGGCGGAGGCGGCGCTCGACGGCATCAACGACGTCCGTCTGCGCTGGTTCGACCGCTGGCTCAAGGGGCTCGACAGCGGCGTCGACCGCGAGCCGCCGATCCGGCTCTTCGTCATGGGCGGGGGATCGGGGCGAAAGGATGCGGCCGGCCGTCTCGATCACGGCGGGCGCTGGCGCTTCGAGACCGAGTGGCCGCCCGCCGGGACGCGCTTCGTGCCGTACTATCTCCACGAGGGGGGACTGCTCTCGCCGGAGCCGCCCCCGGGCGGCGTCGAGCCGAGCCGGTACACGTTCAACCCGGCCGACCCGGTGCCGACCATCGGGGGGAACTTCCAGAACCTCGGCGTGCCGGGCCTCCTCGAAGGGGGCGGCTTCGATCAGCGGGGGCGCGCGGACCTCTCCCTCTGTACGGACACCCTGCCGCTCGCCCAGCGCCGCGACGTCCTGGTCTTCCGCACTCCACCCCTCGCCGAGGCGGTCGAGGTGACCGGCCCCCTCACCGTGACGCTGTGGATCAGTTCCTCCGCGGTCGACACGGACTTCACGGCCAAGCTCGTGGACGAGTACCCGCCGAACGAGGACTATCCGGCCGGCTACGCGCTGAACATCGCGGACTCGATCCTGCGTGTCCGCTACCGCAACGGGTTCGAGCGGGCCGAGCTGATGGAGCCGGGCCAGGTCTATCGGATCACCATAGAGCCGCAGCCCACCTCGAACCGCTTCGAGCGCGGGCACCGGATCCGCCTCGACATCTCGAGCAGCAACTTCCCGCACTTCGACGTGAACCCCAACACGGGCGAGCCGCCGGGGCGCGAGCGCCGCATCGTCGTCGCGCACCAGGCCGTCTACCACGACGCCGCACGGCCGTCCCACATCCTGCTGCCGATCGTCCCGGCACGGAAGGAGGACTCCCGATGATCTCGAGGCTCATCGCCGCGCTGGCCGCGCTGCTCCTCGGCGCCGCGGGCGCCACGGCCGCCGACACCCCGCCGGCCCCGAGGCCGGGCGGGGCGGTGACCGTTGCCGCCCTGGCCAACCCCGACGGGCTCGATCCGCACCGCAGCCCGGCCGACTCGACGTTCATCATCACGATGAACATCTTCGACGGCCTCGTCGCCACGAACGCCAGGGGCGAGCTCCTGCCAGGCCTGGCGGAGCGGTGGAACATCTCGGGTGACGGCCTCACCTACACGTTCGAGCTGCGTCGCGGCGTGACGTTCCACGACGGCAAGCCGCTCACGTCGGCCGACGTCAAGTACAGCCTCGCCCGGATGGCGGAGAAGGGCAAGAGCCCGCACGCCGCCGACTACGCCATCATCGCCCGCGTCGAGACGCCGTCGCCGACGACCGTCGTGATCACGCTCTCGCGCCCCTCCGCGCGCTTCCTCTCCGATCTGGCGTACGGGTGGGCTGCCATCGTTCCGGAAGGAGCCGGCGACGAGCTCGCGCGCAAGCCGATCGGTACGGGGCCCTTCCGGTTCGTCGAGTGGGTTCCCGACAGCCACGTCAAGCTGGTCAAGAACGCCCGATACTTCGTACCGGGACGCCCGTACCTCGACGAGGTCCTCTTCAAGGTCATCCCCGACGAGACGGCGCGCGTCACCGCGCTCAGGGCGGGCGAGATCGACATCACCGAGCGGGTCCCGCCGCAGATGGTCGACGAGCTGCGCGCGAATCGGTCGCTCCGGGTGGAGACGTATCCGAGCAACACGTTGAGCGAGCTGGCCATCAACGCGGCCCGAAAGCCGTTCGACGACATTCGGGTCCGGCGAGCCCTGTTCCACGCCATCGATCGCGCGGCGGTGCTCGAAGGGGCCAACTTCGGCTACGGAAGGCTGATCGGCAGCTTCATGGCGCCGATCATCGGCGAGTACTACGTCGATCTCAACGGCCGCTACCCGCACGACCTCGCCAAAGCGAAGGCGCTCCTCGCGGAGGCCGGGTACCCGAACGGCTTCGAGACGACGCTGTACCTGCCGCAGCCGTATCCTGACTACAGCGCGGCCGGTGAGATCATCGCGAGCCAGCTCGCCCGAGTGGGTATCAGGGTGAGACTCGAGACGCTCGAGTGGGGGCAGTGGCTCGAGCGGGTCTACAAGCAGAAGGACTATGCGCTCACGGCCATCGGGCACTACGGCCGGCTCGACCCGATAACCTTGCTCGAGCGCTTCAAGACGGGGTACAACGCGAACTACTTCGGCTACTCGAACCCGGAGTTCGACCGGCTCCTGAACGAAGGGGACGTCACGCACGACCGCGCGAAGCGGCGGGCGATCGTGAGGCGCCTCCAGGAGCTCCTCTCCGAGGACGCCGCGTGCGTGTTCCTCGTGTCACGGGATGCGATCGTCGGTTTCCAGCGCGACGTGTGGGGCTACGCCGAGCTGCCGATCCCGGGCAACCGGCTGACGGACGTCTACCGGGCGTCGCGGTAGGAGCACCGGGCCCGAGCGGCGATGCGCGGCACGGACCTGCTCGCACGGGCGGCGAGCGTCGCGGTGACGCTCGTCGTCGTCTCGATCTTCACGTTCCTGCTCCTTCGGGTGCTCCCGGGCGACCCGGCGCTCTTGATCCTGGGCGCCGAGTCGCCCGGTGACACCCTCGCCGAGATGCGACGCGAGCTCGGCACGGATCGCCCGCTCCTCGTGCAGTACGGCGCGTGGGTCGCGTCGGTCGCGCGCGGCGAGCTGGGCATCTCGATCCGGCACAGGCAGCCGGTGCTCGACCTGATCATCGAGCGGTTGCCGGTGACGCTCTCGCTGTCGCTCCTGGCGCTCCTCGTGGCACTGGCCATCGGGCTTCCGCTCGGCGTCGTCGCCGCAGCCCGGAGAGGCACGGTGGTCGACTACGGCGCGCTTGCCTTCTCGCAGCTCGGCCAGGCGATCCCGCCCTTCTGGCTCGGCATCATGCTGATCCTCGCGTTCGCGCTGAAGCTCAGGTGGCTGCCGACCGGCGGCTACGAGCCGTGGAGCGACGACCCGGCCGAAGCGCTCCGCTCCCTCGCCATGCCGTCGCTGGCGCTCGGCGTCGTCCTGGCGGCACAGATCGCTCGGATGCAGCGCTCGTCGATGCTCGACGTCATGGGCGAGGACTTCGTACGAACAGCCCGCGCGAAGGGGCTGCCGGAGTCGCGCGTGGTGTACTGGCACACGCTGCGCAACGCCCTCATCCCGACGGTGACCGTCGTCGGCCTCCAGGTGGGGAGCGTCCTCGGCGGGGCGATCATCATCGAGCAGATCTTCGCGCTCCCGGGCCTCGGTCGCCTCGTCCTCTTCGCCGTCGTGAATCGGGACTGGCCCCTGATTCAGGGGCTCGTCTTCTTCCTCGCGGCGCTCACGGTCGTCCTGAACCTGCTGGTCGACCTCTCCTACGCGTGGCTCGACCCGAGGACCCGGCGGGCATGACGGTCGTCGCGGAAGGCAGGCGGCTCGGTCGGGGAGCGGTTGCGAGCCTCGTCGCGGTCGCGCTCGTCGCGGTGGTCGCGCTGGTCGGCATGGTCTACACGCCGCACGACCCGACGGCCGTCGAGATCGGCAAGCGCCTCAAGGCGCCGACGGTCGAGCACCCGTTCGGGACCGATCAGTTCGGCCGCGACATCCTGAGCCGGCTGATGCGCGGCGCCTCGATCGCCATGACGGTCGCCGGCCTCTCGGTCGCCATCTCCGTGAGCGTGGGCGTCGCCATCGGCGCGCTCGCCGGGTACGTCGGAGGCTGGTTCGACGAGGGAGCCATGCGGGCCATGGATGGTCTCCTGGCTTTCCCGGCGCTCCTCCTCGCCATCACGGTCGTCGCGGCGCTGGGGCCTGGCCACCGCAACGCCGCGATCGCGATCGGGATCGTCGGGATCCCGGTGTTCGCCCGGTTGACCCGGAGCGTCGTGCTCGTCCTGGCGAGCCGGGAGTTCGTCACCGCCGTCGAGGCGCAAGGCGCGGGTCCGGCCTACGTCCTCGTCCGGCACATCCTGCCGAACGCCATGGGGCCGGTGATCGTGCAGGCGAGCCTGGCCGTCGGGCGCGCCATCGTCGCCGAAGCGAGCCTCTCCTACCTCGGGCTCGGGACCCAGCCGCCGCTTCCCTCCTGGGGGAAGATGCTCCAGGAAGCCCAGGGGTACCTCTCGCTCGCGCCCTGGATGGCGGTGGTGCCGGGTGTCGCCGTCGCGGTGACGGTCCTCGCCTTCAACCTGCTCGGCGACGCCCTGCGCGACCTCCTCGACCCGCGGCTCCGCTAGGACGCGGTCGAGCCGTTCATGTTCCGGGCGGGAGAACCGCGCGAGACGACCCCGGTCGTGTCTCGCGGAGGGCAGCCGACCCCGCGCCGCGCCTCACCCCGCAGGGATCCGCCCCGGCGCGGAGCCGAACTGCCCACCCGCTCGTCCACGAAGGTCGTGGGCGCTACTTCTTGACCAGTCGGAGCCGTCGGTCGCGCTTCTTCGACGGCTTGGGTTCTTCCCCGTTGCCGCCGAGGAGGGCCGAGTCGACGATCATGAACTCGCCGGTTTCGTCGGCGCCGATGAGGACGGGGATGGCGGTGCCCGCCACGTACTGGCTGGGGACCTCGTGCCGCCAGCGGAGCGCCACCTGACCGCCGCGCTCCACGACGATGGCGAGGTTCTCGATGGTCCGGTCGTCGAGCATGTCGAGCCAGGTGAGGATGGTCGGGTCGTAGCGCCTGTCCCAGACCACGACGACGCCGTCGTAGACGCTGAACCCGTGAGCGAATGGACCGCCTTCTCGGCCGAGCGGAGGCACGTCGGCCGGGAAGATCACGTCGATCCACCGCTCCTGCCAGTGCTGGATCAGATCGGCCATGGCTTCCGAGGGTAGCAAAAGCCGCCCGCCGTGGGAGTCCGGTCGGCCGCCGGTCGGTTGACAGGGCACGCCCTACCGATACAATGACAAGGTTTTCCGGCGGCGTAGCCAAGCGGTTAAGGCGGGGGTCTCATAAGCCCTTATGCGGTGGTTCGAATCCACCCGCCGCCACCAAGATTCCCTCCCTCGTCCGAACGGCCCTCCGGAAGACGGCCGGTGCCTCGTCCCGGGAGGCCGGGGCGGGGAGCGCGCACGATCCGCCATCGTTCCCATGCCGAAGGAGAGCCGAACCGTGGGTGAGACCGCTCCGGCCGGGCCCGTGCTCGTGCTCGAGGAGGTCGTGAAGATCTATCGGCTGTCGCCCCGCCTCGCGGCCCTGTGGGGCAGGCCGACACGCGCCCTCGCGCTCGACGGCGTCTCGCTCTCGGTGGCACCGGGGGAGTTCGTCGGGCTCACGGGGCCGTCGGGCAGCGGCAAGTCCACGCTGGCCGGCATCGCGGCCGGGCGCGTGCGGCAGACGCGCGGTCACGTGCGCCGCGCGGGCCACATCGCGTACATCCCGCAGGACACCGACGCCCTCGTCGACCCCAAGGTCACGGTGAGCGAGTTCCTGGGGACGACCCGGGACGAGACGGCCTTCGTGGACGCCGGGTTGCCCGACTTCGCGCGCTTCCTCGAGCGGCCGCTGGCGACCCTGTCGGGCGGCGAGCGACAGCGCGTGATCCTCGCTCGCGCCCTGGCGGAGCGTCCGGCCCTCCTCATCGCCGACGAGCCGGTGTCGCTCGTGGACGTGCCGACCCGGCTCGCCATCCTCGACCGGCTCGCGGCTCGCCTGCGCAGGACCGGCGCCGCGCTCCTCTACGTCACCCACGACCAGACGGCGCTGGCCGCGCTCGGCGGCCGGCTCGTCACGCTCGTGGACGGGCGGATCGCTCCGGTCGAAGCGAGCACGGCCAGGGCCTGGCCGGCGTGAGCCGGCCCGACGTCGTCATCGCGGGCGCGGGCATCATCGGTTCGGCGCTCGCGCTCGAACTGGCCGACGCCGGCCGCCGGGTGACGGTCGTCGACCGCGCCGAGCCGGGAGCCGGGGCCTCCTCGGCGGCGGCCGGCATGCTGGTGCCGCAAGGGGAAACCGCGGCCGCCGGTCCCTTCCTCGACCTCGCCCGCGCCTCGTTGCCGCTCTTCGAACCGCTCGCCGCGAGACTGCGCGACCGGACCGGCGTCGACGTCGAGTTGCGGCAGCCGGGGCTTCTGCGCGTCGCCCTCGACGAGGGGGAGGCGGCGCACCTCGCCGAGACGGCCGCCCGGCGCCGCGCCGACGGCGACGACGCCCGCTGGCTCGACGCCGCGGAGGCCAGGCGCCTCGAGCCGGCGCTCTCGCCGCGCGTCCTCGGCGCCCTGCACGATCCGACCCCCTGGCAGGTGGACAACGAGCGGCTGACGCGCGCGCTGGCCGACCTCGCCCGCGACCGCGGCGTCGAGTTCCGCCTCGGCGCGGCCGTCACCGGGCTCTCGCGCGAGGGGGAGCGTGTGACCGGCCTCGAGACCGAGGCCGGCCCGCTGCCGGCCGGCGTCACGGTGCTCGCCGCGGGTGCCTGGTCGGCGAGGCTCGCCGCGACGCTCGGCCTCGTCGTCCCGGTGCGGCCGGTGAAGGGGCAGATGATCGAAACCCGTCTGCCGGTTGGCCGGCTGCACGCACTCGTCTGGACGGCCGACGCCTATCTCGTGCCGCGCGCCGCGGGGCGCGTGCTGGTCGGCGCGACGGTCGAGGAGGCCGGCTTCGACACGCGCGTCACGCTCGGCGCGGTGGCGAGCCTCGCGCGGGCGGCGTGCGACGGCGTTCCCGCCCTGGCGGACGCGGGGGTCGTCCGCGCGTGGGCGGGGCTCAGGCCCGGCACGCCCGACGGCCTGCCGATCCTCGGCGCCGTGCCGGGGCTTTCGGGGCTCGTCCTCGCGACCGGTCACTTCCGCAACGGCATCCTCCTCGCCCCGATCACCGCACGGCTGCTCGCCGACCTCATCCTCGACGGGCGGACCTCGCCGCTCCTCGCTCCCTTCACGCTCGCCCGCTTCGCGGCCTGACGGTCGCGTGGGGCGCGCCGGTGCCCCTCCCGTCGGCCCGCAACTTGCTCTCTCGATCCGTGCGTGCGCCGGACGTGGTCCGGCGATCGGCCGTGCGCCTTTCGCGCGAACGGCCGTCATGGACGGACAGAGTAGGGAGGACGGAAGGAGTAGGGACACGATGCAGGTGAATGTGGCAACGAACACGACGGCGCTCCTGGCCGCGCTCGGCCTCCTCGCGGCCGCCCCGGCCGCCGCGCAGTCGACGGCCGACCAGCCGGCCTCCCAGACGGCACCGTCGGGCGGCATGTCGCGGGGCAGCGGCGCCGCGAGCACGATCAGCGACGAGGACCTGCGCGAGTACGCGCGCATCCGGCGGGAGGTCCAGGAGGGTGACGAGCACGAGGAGTTGCGGGCCGCGCTCCAACGCGGCGACCTCGAGGGACAGGAGCAGACCCTGAGCACGACGCTCACGGGCCTCGGCTCGTCGATGACGGCCGAGGAGTTCCAGGA
Source organism: Thermodesulfobacteriota bacterium (assembly GCA_036562265.1). Taxonomy (GTDB): domain Bacteria; phylum DASVDK01; class DASVDK01; order DASVDK01; family DASVDK01; genus DASVDK01. The sequence continues at coordinate 8,013 of DATCKS010000253.1, forward strand.
GATCCACCGGCAGGTGCAGAGCGATCCGGAGCTGCGGGCCCGCGTGGAAGAGGAGGCCGGCATGAGCCTGTCGGGCGCGAGCGGCTCGGAGACGACGCGTCCGGGCGAGGGGGCCCCGCTGCCGTCCGGCGGCCTCGGCACCGGTCCGGCCTCGGTCGAGGGCGGCACGGCTCCAGGTACGCAGGCCCCCGGACTCGGCCAGGGCGGACCGGCCGTGCCGAGCGGGAGCGAGGGCGGTTCGACCGGGAGCGGCGGCACGAGCGGCTCGGGCGGCGGCAGCGGCTCCGGCGGTGGCAGCGGCTCGGGCGGCAGCGGTGGCTCGGGCGGCAGCGGCGGCTCGGGCGGAGGCTCTGGCCAGTAGCGCTCACGGCCGGGAGGGGGGCCGGCGTCCCCCTCCCGATCTCCGGTTCGGCGGCCCCCGCGCTCGCGCGGGCCGCGCTCCTGCCGAATTGCCAGGCTCGCGGGTCCCTGTTAGGGTGTGAGAATGGACCCCCTGCTCGGCTGGCTGCAGGAGCACCGCGCCGACATGATCGCCGCCCTCGCGGCGCTCGTCGACGCGGAGTCTCCCTCCGACTCCCCCGAACACGTCGAGACCGCCGGCGACCTTCTGGCTCGCGCCGCGACGGATCTCGGCGCCCGCGTCGACCGCGTGCCGTGCGGGCGTGCGGCCCGCGCCGTGCGTGCCCGCTTCGACGGGGCCGACGCCACGGCCGCGCCGGTCGTCCTCATCGGCCACCTCGACACCGTCTGGCCGCTCGGGACGGTCGAGGCGCGCCCCTTCACCCTCGACGGTCACGTGGCGCGCGGTCCCGGCGTCTTCGACATGAAGGCGGGGCTCGTGCAGGGGCTCTTCGCCCTCGCGGCCCTTCGCGCGCTCGGGCGGACGCCGCCGCGGCCGGTCGTCTTCCTCGCCACCGGCGACGAGGAGCGGGGCAGCCTGCAGAGCCGGCCCGTGGTGGAGGCCGAGGCGCGCGGAGCCGCTGCCGCGCTCATCCTCGAGCCGGCGGCGGGCGAGCGCGGCGCGCTCAAGACCGGGCGCAAGGGGGTCGGCCTCTACACCCTCCGCGTCACCGGGCGCGCGGCCCATGCCGGTCTCGAGCCGGAGAAGGGGGTGAGCGCGGTCGAGGAGATGGCGCGCGTGATCCTCGCCTGCCACGCCCTCACCGACTTCGGTCGGGGGACGACGGTGAACGTCGGGGTGGTGTCGGGCGGCACGCGGCCGAATGTCGTCGCCGCCGAGGCCAGGGCCGACCTGGACGTGCGCGTCTCGAGCCGCGCCGAGGCCGACCGCGTCGACGCGGCGATCCGGGCGCTTCGCCCCGCGCACCCCGACGCGCGGATCGAGGTCGAAGGCGGCCTCAACCGCCCGCCGATGGAGCGCACCGAGGGGACCGCTCGCCTGTTCTCGCTCGCGCGACGTGCGGCCGCCGACCTCGGGCTCCCCGAGCCCGACGAGGCGTCGGTCGGCGGCGGCAGCGACGGCAACTTCACCTCCGCGCTCGGCGTCCCGACGCTCGACGGCCTGGGCCCCATCGGCGACGGCGCCCATGCCCTGCACGAGCACGTCCGGGTCGACCGGATGCCGGAGCGGGCGGCGCTCCTGGCGCGGTTGATCGAGATGATCTGACCATGGCCGCGGGGCTCCTCGCGCGGGTCGAGCGGGCCGTGCGCGAGGGGCAACTCCTCGCGGCGGGCGAGCGCTGCCTCGTGGCGGTGTCGGGCGGGCCGGACTCGGTGGCCCTCCTCGACTTCCTCGCCGCCCTCGCGCCGCGTCTTGGGGTGGGGCTCGTCGTCGGGCACGTGGACCACGGCCTCAGAGGCGCCGAGGGGCGCGAGGCGGCCCTCCTCGTCGCGCGGCTCGCCGCGGAGCGCGGCCTGCCGTACCGCGAGGCGCGCCTGCCCCCGTTGCCGCCCGGGGCGCCGATGCCGGGCGAGGCGACGCTCCGGCGGGCCCGCTACGCCGCCCTGGCGCGCCTCGCGCGGGGGGCGGGGTGCGGCGTCGTGGCGGTGGCGCACACCCGGGACGACCAGGCCGAGACGGTGCTCCTGCGGCTCCTCAGGGGGACGGGGCTCAAGGGCCTCGGCGGGATGGCCCCCTCCCGGAGCCTGCCCGACCCCGATGGAGGCCCTCCGCTGCGGCTCATCCGGCCGCTGCTCGACGTCGCGCGGGCGGACCTCGCGGCGCGTGTTGCCGAGCGGGGGCTGCCGACCCATCCCGACCCGACGAATACCGACCGCCGCTGGCTCAGGAACGCCCTCCGCCTGGACCTCATGCCGCCGCTCCGTGAGCGGGTGAACGCGCGGCTCGACGAGGCGCTGGCGGCGACTGCGGCGATCGCCCGCGACGAGGAGGCGGTCCTCGCCGAACTCGCCGAGGCGGCCTACGGCCGGGTGCTCCTGGCCGCCGAGCCGCAGGCGGTCCGGCTGTCCGCCACGGGGCTCGCCGCGCTCCCGGTCGCGCTCCAGCGCCGGGTGCTCCGTCTGGCCGGCAGCCGGGCGGCCCCCGAGGCGCCGGCCCCCTCCTTTGCCCAGGTGGAGGCCGCGCGCCGCCTCCTCGCCGGGCGCCGGGCGGCCGGCCGGGGTCGGTCGGTCGGGGGGCCGGTGCGATGGCCGGGCCGGGTGGCCGTGTCGCTCGAGCGCGGCGTCCTGGAGGTGGCGGGGCGGGTTCCGGCGAGAACCGGACGGGCGCGGCCAGGCCCGGATCGGGCCGCCGGTACCGGTCCGTAACTTGTGACAGGGGGCCGGTTCTGCTATAAGAACGCACGCCCGAAGCGTGTCGGTCCGGATGATGCAGACCGCGTTTCGGGTCCCGCGGTGCAAGGGGGAGTCGGTGAGCCCGTTCTACAAGAACCTGTCACTCTGGCTCGTCATCGTCCTCGTGATGGTGATCGTCTTCAACATCTTCAACCAGCCCCCCAAATCCGCGGACCGCAAGATCTTTTCCGACTTCATGGCGCTCGTCGAGCAGGGTGAGGTCGCCGACGTCGAGATCGAGGACAACCAGATCACCGGGACCCTGCGCGACGGCAGCAAGTTCACCACGGTGACGCCTCCGGGCGATCCCGAGGTGGTCAAGACGCTGCGCGCGAACAACGTTCGCATCACCGTCAAGCCGCGCCAGGAGCAGCCCTGGTATCAGGCGGCCGCGCTCTCGCTTCTGCCGATGCTCCTCCTCATCGGCGTGTGGATCTTCTTCATGCGCCAGATGCAGGCGGGCGGCGGCAAGGCGATGAGCTTCGGGAAGAGCCGGGCCAAGCTCCACTCCGACCAGAGCAAGAAGGTCACCTTCGAGGACGTCGCGGGCATCGACGAGGCCAAGGAGGAAGTCCAGGAGATCATCGCCTTCCTCAAGGACCCGAAGAAGTTCACCAAGCTCGGCGGCCGGATCCCCAAGGGGGTCCTCCTCGTCGGGTCGCCCGGGTCCGGCAAGACGCTGCTCGCGCGCGCCATCGCGGGCGAGGCGGGGGTGCCGTTCTTCTCGATCTCCGGCTCCGACTTCGTGGAGATGTTCGTCGGCGTCGGCGCCTCGCGCGTGCGCGACCTCTTCATCCAGGGCAAGAAGAACGCCCCCTGCATCATCTTCATCGACGAGATCGACGCGGTCGGCCGTCACCGCGGCGCCGGGCTCGGCGGCGGGCACGACGAGCGCGAGCAGACGCTGAACCAGCTCCTCGTCGAGATGGACGGCTTCGAGTCGAACGAGGGGGTCATCCTCATCGCGGCCACGAACCGGCCGGACGTGCTCGACCCGGCGCTCCTGCGCCCTGGCCGCTTCGACCGCCAGGTGGTCGTGCCGCGGCCGGACGTCAAGGGACGCCTCGGCATCCTCAAGGTCCACACCAAGCGGACCCCGCTCGCCCCGGACGTCGACCTCACGGTCCTCGCCCGCGGTACGCCCGGCTTCTCCGGGGCCGACCTGGCCAACCTCGTCAACGAGGCGGCCCTCCTTGCCGCGCGCCAGGGCAAGAGCAAGCTCGACATGCGCGACTTCGAGATGGCCAAGGACAAGGTCCTCATGGGCTCGGAGCGGCGCAGCGTCGTCATCTCCGAGGAGGAGAAGCGGATCACCGCCTACCACGAAGGCGGACACACCCTCGTCGCCGCCCTCATCCCGGGCACCGATCCGCTCCACAAGGTGACGATCATTCCGCGCGGCCGGGCCCTCGGGCTCACCCAGCAGCTCCCGATGGACGAGAAGCACACCTGGCCGAAGGACTACCTCCTCAACCAGATCGCCATCCTCATGGGGGGACGGGCGGCGGAGGAGGTGGTGCTCAAGCGCGAGACCACCGGGGCCGGCAACGACATCGAGCGGGCGACGGAGCTGGCGCGCAAGATGGTCTGCGAGTGGGGGATGAGCGACAAGCTCGGTCCGCTCGCCTACGGCAAGAAGGAGGAGCAGATCTTCCTCGGCCGGGAGTTCGCGCAGCATCAGGACTACTCCGAGTCGACGGCGGTCGAGATCGACCGCGAGGTCAAGCGGATCGTCTCGGAGAACTACGAGCGGGCGAAGACCCTCATCCGCGAGAACATCGACGCGCTCCACCGCCTCGCGGCCGCGCTCCTCGAGAAGGAGACGCTCGACGGCCCGGAGATCATGCGGATCATCCGCGGGGAGGCCGACAGCCCCGCCGAGCCGTCCGAGCCGCCGTCGGCCGGCTCGCGCCCGACGGCGCCCGCGCCCGAGCCCGCCCGTCCGCCGCTCCTTCCGGGGCTCGGCGGGCTGCCCGATCCGAATCCGGCGTAGCCGTTCCCCGACGCGCTGCCTTCCCGCACCGGACCCGGGGCTCGGCGCGAGAGCACTTCGGAGGCCCATGTGCCGAACGTGCTGGAGTTCCGCGGCGGCAAGCGCCTGGTGATCGGGGAACGCCCGCTCGTCATGGGCGTCCTCAACGTCACGCCCGACTCCTTCAGTGACGGCGGACTCTACCTCGACCCGGACGCCGCGGTGGCGCGCGGCCGCGCGCTCGCGGCCGAGGGGGCGGACCTGATCGACGTCGGCGGGGAGTCGACGCGGCCGGGCGGCGTCCCGGTGTCGGCCGCCGAGGAGATCGCCCGGATCCTGCCGGTGATCGAGCGGCTCGCCGGGGAGGTGCCGGTGCCGCTGTCGGTGGACACCTACCGGGCGGCCACGGCCGCCCGGGCGCTCGACGCCGGCGCCGACATCGTGAACGACGTGACCGCGCTCAGGGCCGACCCGGAACTGGCGGCCGTGGCCGCCCGGCGCGGGGCCGCGGTGGTCCTCATGCACTCGACCGGCCTGCCGGGACACTTCCACGACGCCGCGAACCTCGGCGCGCCGCTGCCGCGCGTGCTCGACGACCTCAAGGAGGCCGCGGCCCGCGCGCGCGCCGCCGGGATCGCGGCCGACCGGATCTTCCTCGACCCCGGGATCGGCTTCGGCAAGACCCTGGCCGAGAACCTCGTCCTGGTGCGCGAGGTGGGACGGATCCGGGCGCTCGGCTACCCGGTGGTCCTCGGGCCGTCCATGAAGTCCTTCATCGCCCGGACCCTCGACGAGTCGGACATGCGCGCGAGGGCCCACGGGACCGCGGCCGCCGTGGCGATCGCCGCGTTCCTCGGGGTCGACGTGATCCGGGTCCACGACGTCGCGACCATGCGGCGCGTCGCGCAGGTCGCCCACGCCGTTCGATCGGCGCCGGACGCGTAGCGGCATGCTGCGGGACCTGCTCACGAGCGTCCGCTGGGTGGACCTGGTCGACATCGCCGTCGTGGCGTTCGTCTTCTACCGGCTCATGGTGCTCATCAAGGGGACGCGGGCGGTCCAGATCCTCACGGGCCTCGCGATCGTCTTCCTCGTCTTCCACGTGGCGGAGACCTTCCGCCTGCTGACGCTCGAGTGGATCCTCTCCAACTTCCTCTCGTCGATCATCCTCGTGATCATCGTCGTGTTCCAGGCCGACATCCGGCGCGCGCTCGCGCAGGTCGCCAGGAGCCCCTTCCTCTTCGGCTTCGGCGCCCTGGGGGAGGACTCGGTCCTCGACGAGGTCGTGAAGGCGGCCGTCGCGATGGGGGCGGAGCGGATGGGGGGGCTCATCGCCATCGAGCGACGAACCGGGCTC
>DATCKS010000254.1:0-2214 GCA_036562265.1 Thermodesulfobacteriota bacterium
GACCCTGCACCAGGCGGCCTTTGCCGAGGAGGTGACGGCGTTCACCCTGGCCTGGTTCGAGGAGTATTTCGGCCAGCCGTACCACTACGGGAAGCTGGATCAGGTGGCCGTGCCCGGCTTCGACGCGGGGGCCATGGAGAACGCCGGCGCGATCTTCTACCGGAGGAACCTCCTCCTCATGGACCCGGCCTCGGCCTCCTGGCGCCAGCAGAAGGCGGTCGCCGAGACCATCGCCCACGAACTGTCGCACCAGTGGTTCGGCAACCGGGTGACGATGAAGTGGTGGGACGACCTCTGGCTCAACGAGGCGTTCGCCACCTGGATCGCCACCAAGGCGATCGACGCGTGGAAGCCGGAGTGGCGGCTCTGGGACGAGTTCCAGGCCGACCGGACGCGCGCCATGGCGACCGACGCCCTCGTGAGCACCCGCGCGATCTGGAGCCCGGTGAAGAGCCCGGCCGAGGCGGTGGAGCAGTTCGACGTCATCACCTACGAGAAGGGGGGCGCGGTCCTGCGGATGCTCGAGCGGTACCTCGGCGAGGCGACCTTCCGGCAGGGGATGCGCGCCTACGTCGACGCCTTCAAGGACGCCAACGCGAGCGGCGACGACCTCTGGGAGAAGCTCGGCGAGGCCTCGGGCGAGCCGGTGGCGCCGATGATGCGCACCTGGGTGGCGCAGCCCGGCTTCCCGGTGGTGTCGGTGGAGGCGGTCGAGACCGGGGAGCGGACGACGCTCCGCTTCGGCCAGCGGCGGTTCTTCGCGAACCCGAAGGAGGCCGCCGCGGGGAGCGACGCCCGCTGGCACGTGCCGATCGTCGTGCGCTACGGCGTGGACGGCGAGGTCAGGGAGCAGCGGGCGCTCCTCACCGAGGCCTCGGCCGACGTGACGCTCGAGGGGCGGGCCGACTGGGTGCACGCCAACGCCGACCAGATCGGCTTCTACCGGCTCGCGCCCGAGCGCGGCCTCCTCGACGCGCTCCTCGCGAAGGGGCTGCGGCACCTCACGCCGGCCGAGCGGGTCGGCCTGCTCGACGACCAGTGGGCGCTCGTCCGCAGCGGGGCGAGCGACATCGCGCGCTTCATGGACGTGCTCGGCGCCTTCGGCGACGAGCGGGACTTCACCGTGGTGGAGGCGCTCGCGGGGCGGCTCGACTACCTCGCGTACCGCCTCGTCGAGCCGGCCGACCAGCCGGCCTTCGCCCGTCTCGTCGAGCGGCTCTTCTCGGGACAGCTCGCCGAGCTCGGCTGGGAGCCGACGGCCGGCGAGAGCCAGGAGACGGCCGTCCGGCGCGCCACGGTCATCGCGGCGCTCGGCGACACCGCCCGCCTCCCGGAGGTGCTCGCCGAGGCCGAGCGGCGGCAGCCGGCCGAGCAGGCCGATCCGCGCGCCATCGAGCCGAACCTCGCCGGCGTCGTCGTGCGGCTCGCCGCGCGGCGGGGCGACGCGGCCAGGTTCGAGGCCTACGTCGAGACCTACAAGCGGCGCAAGGCCGCGGGCGCGCCGCCCCAGGAGTCGGCGCGCTACCTGTACGCGCTCCCCTGCTTCGAGTCGCAGGACCTGATCCTGAGGCTCCTCGGGTTGATCTTCCGCTCGGACGTCGTGCCGCAGGAGCAGATCGGCATCCTGCTGCAGCAGATGCTCGGCCAGAAGGCGGCGCGGATGCCGACCTGGCAGGCCATCAAGTCGAACTGGGGCGACCTCAAGGAGCGGGTGGGGGCGATGGGGCTCTCCCGCCTCGTGCGGGCCGCCTCGGGGCTCCCGATCGAGGTGCGCCGGGACGTCGCCGACTTCTTCGCGAAGAACCCGGTCGAGGAGGCGCGGCGCGCGCTCGCCCAGGCGCTCGAGAGCCTCGACCTCGACGCCGAGCTGATCGCGAGGGAGCGAGACCGCCTCGCCGGGTGGCTCAGGGCCGCTCCCCACGGCAGCCGCGCGGGAATGGAGGCGTCCGCTTGACAGCGGCGCGCGAGCAAGGCTAGACTTCCTTCCGCAGTAAGGACCCACTTACTTCACATCGGCCGGCGGGCGCGAGGGCGCCCGCCGGCGTGACCCGCCAGCGAGCCGGTGCCCGTACGAGGCCGGCAGCCAGCCACGCAACCGTTAGTCGACCCACAACAGGGTGACCGCGCAGGCGCCGCCGTGAGGAGGGGACGAGCCTCCCTCGAGCCCGGCGGCGTGTCGCGCGAGAGGAGCATCGACGATGCACCGTCTGAGGT
>DATCKS010000266.1:0-3095 GCA_036562265.1 Thermodesulfobacteriota bacterium
ATGGAGGCGAGCGGTCCGCGCTTCGCCGCGGAGATGACCTCCCGGAACGAGCGGATCCGGACCTTCGCGTACCGGATCGACCTCACCGCCTGCCAGCACGTGCAGTGCGTGAGCACGGGCGAGGTCGACGAGGAGACCGCCGATCTCCCCGAGCGGTTCATCGAGCTCATGAAGCACCTCGCGGCCGTCGGCGGCACGGCCGATCTCTCGGGGACCCTCTGCTACGAGGGACCGCCGGGCTACGACGCGGGCAACTACGGCTCGGCCGCGGCGCGCTACCGGATGTGGCGGCTTGCGAGCTACTACCTCGTGCGCGAGCCCGAGGGGAGCCCCGGCGCGATCTACTTCAACCCGAGCCTGTGCGTGCGGCCCGGCGCGTCCGATCCGCTCGCCTTCACGGAGGAGTGGCTGCCGGCCTACGAGGTCGGGTTCGGCTCGCCGGCCGGTGACGTCGAGGTCCTCGAGCGCGGCTCGTACGCCGACGGGTCGAGGACGTGCCGGTACGAGGTCTTCGCGCGCCGCTACACGGAGGGGCTCGTCCTCGTCCGGACGAAGGACTCCTCGGAGTGCACGACCTGGGGCGACGCGTCGGCCGCCACCGTGTCGCTGCCGCGGCAGATGCGGATCCTCCGCGAGGACGGGACGCTCTCGGATCCCACCTCCACCGTCACCGTCCGCAACGCCGAGGCGCTGATCCTCGTCGACTGACCCCACTCGTGGCGGCGTGCCCGGCGCCGGCCGGATCGACGATGGCGCTCGCCACGGGCTGCTCGTGCTCGGGAATCCCTTTGGCCTTGAGGAACTCGGGCCAGGAGGCGAAGCCTGGAGGCGGCGGTTGCACCTGGTAGCCGAGCACGTCGGCCCAGAAGCGGGCGAGCCGGTCGGGATCGGCGCAGTCGAACGTCACCTGGATCGACGTGGTCATCGGGGCAGCCTCACGACGGCCTCGCCGGCGAGCACCAGCGTGCCGTCGGCGAGGCGGCACCGGGTGGCGAGGCGCGCGCGCCGCCCCGTCACCTCGAGCACCTCCACCTCGGCCGTCACCGTGTCGCCCGGCCGGACGGGAGCCTTGAACTCGAGCGTCTGCGACAGGTACACCGTGCCTGGCCCGGGCAACCGGTTGGCCAGCACGGCGGACACGAGGCCGGCCGTGAGGAGGCCGTGCGCGATGCGGCCGCCGAAGACGGTGCCCTTCGCGTAGGCCTCGTCGAGGTGGACGGGGTTCGTGTCGCCGGTCGCCTCGGCGAACTTCCGGATGTCGGCGTCGGTCAGCGTCCTCGTGAGCTCGGCGCGGGCGCCGACTTCGAGTGGAGCCGTCATGGTCACAAGTCTACACCGTGCTTGACGCGGCCGCCGCTTCGGGAGTCTACTGGGGCATGGCCACCACCGTCCGCCGCGTCGACTACTTCTACGTCCTCGTTCCGGATCGCCCAGGCGAGGCGGCCCGCTACCTGGCCGCTCTGCAGCGCGAGGGAATCGATCTCCTCGCCTTCTCGGGGTTCCCCGAGGGGCGCGGCGGGCAGCTCGACTTCGTGCCGGCCGATCCGCGCGCGTTCCGCGCCCTGGCGCGCCGCGAGAAGTGGCGGCTCGTGGGGCCCAAGCGCGCCTTCCTGATCAGCGGCGACGATCGACCCGGTGCGCTCGCGCGGGTCCTCGGCAAGCTCGCCGAGGCGGGCATCAACGTCGTGGCCGTCGACGCGGCGACGGCGGGGCGGGGGCGCTTCGGCGCGATCCTCTGGGTCCGCCCCGAGGACACGCGAGCGGCGGGCCGCATCCTTCGCGCGCGCTAGCGCCCGGCGGGAACGCGCCCCGCGCGCTCCGACTCGGTTCACTGGCGCAGTCGGGGTTCCCCCGGCTACGATGAGCCATGCCGATCGCCGGACGGGCCACGCCCGCCGCCACCGCCGCATACGCCACCCGACTCGCCGGCCGCCTCCCGGCCGCCGCCTTCACGCCGCTCGGCGTGACCGACCTCACCGTGAGCCGGCTCGGCTTCGGCACCTACCGTGTGGACGACCGGACGCCTGCCCACCGTGGGGCCCTGGAGCGCGCGCTCGAGTCGGGCGTGAACCTCATCGACACCTCCACGAACTACACCGACGGCGCGGCCGAGCGACTCGTCGGCGCCGTCGTCGGCGATCTGGCGCGGTCGGGCCGCGTCCCCCGCGACGCGGTCGTGGTCGTCTCGAAGATCGGGTTCGATCGCCTCGACGAGCAGCTCTCGCACTCGCTCGAGCGGCTCGACCTCGAGACGCTCGACGTCTGCCTGCTCCACAATCCGGAGACCTTCCTCATGGACGCGGCGCGTCGCGGCCGCTCGGCCACCCCGGCCGCGCTCGCGGCGACGCGCGAGGCGTTCCACCACCGCCTGTGCGAGGCCTTCCGGTACCTGGAGACGCAGGTGGCCGCGGGCCGGATCGCCGCCTACGGCGTCTCGTCCAACACCGTGGCGCGGCCGGCCTCCGACCCCGAGGCCACCTCGCTTGCCGGCATGCTCGCCGCGGCGCGCGAGGCGGGCGGCGAGCGGCACCACTTCCGCGTCCTCGAGGCGCCGATGAACCTCCTCGAGCCGGCCGTCGCGCTCGAGCGCCGGGACGAGGGGCTCACGGTGCTCGACCTCGCCATGCGCGAGGGGATCGCCGTCCTCGCGAACCGCCCGCTCAACGCCATCGGCCCCGGCGGCCTCCTGCGGCTCGCGGACGTCGAGGTGCCGGCGCCGGTCGTCGGCCTCGACGCGCAGCGCATCGTCCTGGCCGCGCTCGAGGCGGAGTTCCAGCGGGACCTCGCCCCCGAGATCGAGGTCGGGCCGGGGAGCGTGAGCCCGTCGGATTTCTTCCGGTGGTCCGACGAGCTGGCGGGCGTGTCGGGCCGCGTCAAGACGCTCGAGCACTGGCGCCACGTCGAGACGCGGATGGTGATCCCGGCCATGAACCAGGTCATGCGGGCCCTCGACGGCGCGCTCGCGGGCGAGGTGGGCGAACGGTGGCGGAGCTGGCGGGGCCGCTACGTGCCGGAGCTCGCGCGCTACCTCGAGGCGATGCGGCGCGAGGCGGCCCTGAAGAGCCGCGCCGCGTCCGAGGCGGTGCGCGCCCTGA
>DATCKS010000267.1:0-9235 GCA_036562265.1 Thermodesulfobacteriota bacterium
GTGGTCGGCACCGTCAAGGCGGTCGACGGCGTGAGCTTCGAGGTGGCGCCTGGGGAAACCTTCGGCCTCGTCGGCGAGTCGGGGTGCGGCAAGACGACGACCGGCCGCTGCATCCTGCAGCTCGAGTCGCCGACGGCCGGCCAGGTGATCTTCGAGGGGCGGAACCTCGCCGAGGCGTCGCCGGCCGAGATGCGGGCGATCCGCCGGCGGCTGCAGGTGATCTTCCAGGACCCCTTCAGCTCGCTCAACCCGCGGATGACCGTGGGCCAGATCATCGCCGAGCCGATGCGGGTGCACCGGCTGGTCGCCTCGAAGGCCGAGGCCGAGTCGCGCGTCGCCGAGCTGCTCGGCGAGGTGGGGCTGCCGGCCTCCATGGCGCGCCGCTACCCGCACGAGATGTCGGGCGGCCAGCGCCAGCGCGTCGGCATCGCGCGCGCCCTGGCCCTCAAGCCGGCGTTCATCGTCTGCGACGAGCCGGTGTCGGCGCTCGACGTCTCCATCCAGGCCCAGATCGTCAACCTGCTCGAGGAGCTGCAGGCGAAGTACGGGCTCGCCTACCTCGTCATCGCGCACGACCTGGCCGTCGTGCGCCACCTCTCGCACCGCGTGGGGGTCATGTACCTCGGCCGGCTCGTGGAGACCGCGCCGGCCGACGACCTCTACGACCGGCCGCTTCACCCGTACACGCGCGCGCTCCTCGACGCGGCGCCGGTGCCCGACCCCAGGATCGAGGCGACGCGCGCCCACACGGTCCTCGCCGGCGAGGTGCCGAGCCCGCTCGACCCGCCGTCGGGTTGTGTGTTCCATCCGCGGTGTCCCATCGCGGTCGCCGAGTGCCGCGTGGTCGTCCCCGAGCTTCGCGAGGTCCGCCCGCGCCACCAGGTGGCCTGCATCCGGGTCTGAACGGGCCCCTGCCCCTGCGGCCCCCCGGGGCCCCGGGGGCGGCCGGGGCGCTCCCGGTCGTTCGCGGCGAGACGCCGTCCCGGGCTGACCTCGTCGCGCCGAACGTGGCCGATCTTGCCGACGCGGCTGCCGGACCTCCCGGGCAGGCTCGGGGGCCGCCGCGGGCGCGCCCGTGCGACGTGCCGTTTGACGACCCCGGTCTAAAACGCTATTTTTGAACGGTTACGTCCACTTGCGGGGGACACCACCATGCGCGCAACCTCGATCCATCGCTGGCTCGCCGCTCTGGCGACCCTGCTCCTCGTCTCCTCGACCATGCTGCCCACCGAGGCTCTGGCGCAGCAGCCGCGGCCGGGCGGCGAGTTGACCTTCGTGGTCAGCGCGGAACCGCCCTCGTACGACGGCCACCGAGAGACGAGCTTCGCGCACATCCACCCGGTGGCGCCGCACTACTCGACGCTGCTCCGGATCGACGTCGCCAACAACTACAAGATCGTCGGCGACCTGGCCGAGAGCTGGACGATCTCGCCCGACGGCAAGACCTACACCTTCAAGCTGCGCGACGGCGTCACGTTCCACAACGGCGACAAGCTCACCTCGGCCGACGTGAAGGCGAGCCTCGAGCGGATCGTCAACCCGCCGCCGGGCGTCGTGAGCGCCCGCAAGGCGTCGTATCAGGCGATCGATCGAATCGAGGCGCCCGATCCGCTCACGGTGGTCGTCCGGCTGAAGTGGCCCGAGGCGTCGATGCTCGCGAACCTCGCCTCGCCCTGGAACTACATCTACAACGCCAAGAAGCTGGCCGAGGACCCGCGCTTCCCGGAGAAGAACATCCTCGGCACCGGCCCCTTCATCTTCGTCGAGCACGTCCCCGGCTCCCACTGGGTCGCCAAGAAGAACCCGAACTACTTCATGAAGGGGCTCCCCTACCTCGACGGCTACCGGGCGGTCTTCATCCGCAGCGCCTCGGCCGCCGTCGCCGCCGTGCGGAGCGGCCAGGCGCTCATCGAGTTCCGCGGCTTCTCCCCGGCGCAGCGCGACGACCTGGTCAGGGCGCTCGGCGACAAGATCCGGGTGCAGGAGAGCCCGTGGACCTGCGTTCTGACGATCGTCTTCAACAACGAGAAGCCGCCGTTCAACGACGTCCGGGTGCGCCGCGCGCTCTCCATGGCGATCGACCGGTGGCAGGGGTCGCAGGTCCTCTCGAAGATCGCCATCGTCAAGGAGGTCGGCGGCGTCCTCAGGCCCGGCTCCGAGTACGCGGCCACCGAGTCGGAGCTGGTCGAGTACCCCGGCTTCGGCAAGGACATCGAGAAGGCGCGCGCCGAGGCGCGGCGGCTCCTGAAGGAAGCCGGCCAGGAGAACCTCAAGTTCGTCTTCAAGAACCGTGACACGCAGATGCCCTACGAGCCGGTCGGCATCTTCCTGATCGACCAGTGGCGGCGCATCGGCGTCACTGCCGAGCACCGGCCGCAGGAGACGGCGCAGTTCCAGGGAGACCTGCGCAACGGCAACTACGAGGTCTCCATGGACTTCGCCTGCGACTTCATGGACGAGCCCGACCTGCAGCTCTTCAAGTACCTCTCGGCCGACAAGAGCCCGGCGAACTACGCCCGGTACAACGACCCGGTGCTCGACGAGCTCTACGTGAAGCAGGCCCGGGCGACCAACGAGGCCGAGCGCCGCAAGCTCGTTCGGGAGTTCGAGAAGCGCGTCCTCGAGCAGGCGTACCAGGTGCCGACCATCTGGTGGCAGCGGATCGTCCCGCACTGGGACAAGGTCAAGGGCTGGGAGGTCTCGTCCAGCCACTACCTGAACCAGGACCTGCGCGACGTCTGGTTGAGCGAGTAGCGGCCGGAGGCCGAGAGACGTGCACCGCTACATCATCCGGCGTGTCCTGCTCATGATCCCGACGCTGTTCGGAGTGGCGGTGCTGATCTTCCTCCTCATGCGGGTCGTGCCGGGGGACATCGTGGCCCTCCGGTACACCGCCGACGGCGGGTCCGTATCGGCCGAGACGCTCGCGGCCGAGCGGGCCCGCCTCGGGCTCGACAAGTCCATTCCCGCCCAGTTCGTCGACTGGATGGGGGGGCTCCTCAGAGGGGACCTCGGGCAGTCCATGTGGACCGGGCGGCCCATCAGCTACGAGATCGCCATCCGCTTCCAGGTGAGCCTGCAGGTGGCCATCATGGCCACGCTCTTCGCGATCCTCCTCTCGATCCCGCTCGGAACCCTGGCGGCGCTCAAGCAGGACACCTGGGTCGACTACGCCATCCGGATCTTCTCGATCGCCGGGCTCGCCACCCCCTCCTTCTGGCTCGGCATCATCATGATCCTGGGGCTGCTCATCGTCTTCCAGTGGCTCCCGCCCATGGCCACGGTCTCGTTCTTCCGCGACCCGTGGGCGAACCTCTCCCAGCTCATCTGGCCCGCCCTCGCCGTCGGCTACCGCTACTCGGCCGTGGCGACCCGCATGACGCGGGCGACCGTGCTCGAGGTGCTGCGCGAGGACTACGTCCGCACGGCGCGCGCCAAGGGGCTCTGGGAGCGCGTGATCGTCGTCCGGCACGCCATGCGCAACGCCCTCTTGCCGGTCGTCACGATCATCGGCCTCGAGTTCGCCTTCCTGATCGGCGGGCTCGTGGTCACCGAGCAGGTCTTCAACCTGAACGGCATCGGCCGCCTCATGGTCGAGTCGATCATCCGGCGCGACTACACCATGACGCAGGCGCTCGTGCTCCTCACGGCAACGGTGTTCATCGTCGTCAACTTCGCCGTGGATCTCCTCTACGCCTGGCTCGATCCACGGATCCGGTATCGCTGATGGCGGTCGCGGCCGACGCCGGCGTCGCGGTCGGGGAGGAGCGCGGCCGCGCCCTCGGCGTGCTTCGGGCGGTCCTCCGCTTCTGCCGGACGAAGCCGCTCGGCGCCGCGGGTGGGGTGCTCATCCTCCTCATGGTCGTGGCGGCGATCCTGGCGCCCTGGATCGCCCCCTACGACCCGCTCGAGACCGACTACGCCGCCATGCTGGCGGCTCCGTCGGCCGACCACTGGCTCGGCACCGACGCCTTCGGCCGCGACGTGCTGTCGCGGATCATCTACGGGGCCCGGACGGCGCTCCTCGTCGGCTTCGGGGCGTCGGTGATCGGCACCACGGTCGGCTCCGTCGTGGGGGTGGCGTCGACCTACTTCGGCGGGAAGATCGACCTCCTGGTCCAGCGTCTCATGGACATCCTCCTCTCCTTCCCCATCATCGTCCTCGCCATGGCGGTGGTGGCGGTGCTCGGCACCGGCGCGACGAACGTGATCCTCGCCATCGCCATCCCGATGATCCCTCGCGCGGCGCGCGTCATCCGCTCGAGCGCGCTCGCCATCCGCGAGATGCCCTACGTGGACGCGGCCCGCGCCCTCGGCTTCGGGCCGACGCGGATCATCTTCCGCCACATGCTGCCGAACGTCGTCGCCCCCTTCCTGATCCTCCTCACCGCCTTCCTCGGTCAGGCGATCCTCCTCGAGGCGTCGCTCTCCTTCCTCGGCCTCGGCGTCGCGGAGCCGACCCCCGCGTGGGGTCTCATGCTGAAGGGCGCGGCCGTGGAGTTCGCCGAGCGCGCGCCGTGGATGGGGATCTTCCCGGGGCTCGCCATCAGCGCGGCGGTCTTCGGCTTCAACCTCCTCGGCGACTCGCTGCGCGACGTGCTCGATCCCAGGCTGCGGCTCCAGTAGGCGGCCCGGCCCCGCCCGGCGCGGCACGTGGGCGCGCTCCCGCGAGCGCGCAGGCCACGGTGCCACCGACGGGCGGTTTCGAGGCGACTTGGCGAGGCGGGTCCGGGGCGCCGCCCCGGACGAGGGCGCGGGCTAGATCCGGCCGAGCAGGCTCAACAGCGCCGATCCGGCGACGTAGAGGACGACCAGGAAGGTGAAGAGGACGACGAGGTGCTGCGGCTTCACGCGGTCCCCCCCGCCGTCTCGGATGTAGATGTCGTTGCGATGGTCCAGCACGGGTACCCCCTTTCCAGGGTGCCGGGCGCCAGGGACCGGGCCCTCGCCACCCGGCTCGTCCTTCCCCTGTCCGGCGAGGTTGCAAGCGCCGGGCCGTGATCCGTGTCTCACCCTCCAGGTCCGCGGAATCAGGGACGCGCGCCAATCAGGCGTGGTCGCGGATCGGGCGGCCGCCCCCGTGATCTGAACCGCACGTTGCCGCCGCGGGGCACCTGGGCGGCCTCGCGCGTCCGGGATGGGGCATCGCCGATGCGGCGCAGGGGCCACGATGTGGCGCCTGGGACACGCGCCCGCACGCCTGCTGGCGCCCCGAGGTCATTCCCCGGCGCGGCCGGGACCGTTGCCGCGCGCGGGACCGTCGCCGCGCGCGGCCGCTTCGACGGCGCGCCGCTGCCGCCTGAACTGCGACGCCCGGCGCCGCACGAGCGTGAACCGTGCGAAGCCGCGCGCCAGGCGACGGGGCAGCGCGGGCAGGAGCGCGAGCCACGCGGTCACGGCGAGCCGTCCGGCGAGGTCCCTGACGCCGCCGCGAGGCGGCTGCCACGCCGCGCGGATGCTCCGGGACGCGAGCCAGAACGGGCTCTCGTCGGGTCGCGGGTAGCGTTCCGGGTAGGCCACCCGGAGCGCGACGCGGAGCTTGGCGTGGAAGACGTTCCGGAGGGCGAGATGCTCCTCGACCGGGAGCCCGAGGGTGCGCGCCAGCGCCACCATGGCCGCCTCGCGTTCGAGGGCGCAGCGGACCTCGTGGACGAGCCGCTCCTCGAAGTTCGGGCGGAAGTTGACCCAGGCGTTCTGGCCGTGCACCCGGTAGAAGCCGAGCGGCTCGTCGAGCGAGACGACCTCGCCCAGGAGCGCCGCGAGGCCGCTGATGTACGCGTCCGCGGAGTAGCGCCACGTCCGCTCGGGAACCGGGAAGAACCGCGCCAGCGCCTCGCGGCTGTAGCAGCACCCGCTCATCGGGGGCCTCGTGTAGTCGAAATGCGAGAGGAGGTGGCGCCGCAGGTCGCCGTTCGGCATCGGGGAGTGCGCCGTGGGGTTGAAGGCCGGCTCCGGCACCCCGTCGCGGTTCAGGACCTGGAGGCGGTACTGGACCACCGCCACGCCCGGGCGCCATGCCCGGGCGACGCGTGAGGCGGCCTCGGGCAAGAGACAGTCGTCCGCGTCGAGGAAGATCACCAGGTCGCCCCGGCCCGCCGCCAGGCCGGCGTTGCAGGCGGACGCCTGCCCGCCGTTGGGCTTGAGCACCGGGACGATCCGATCCCCGTAGCTGGCGATCACGTCACGCGAGTCGTCGGTGGAGCCGTCGTCGACCACGATGACCGTGGTGTGCGGATAGGTCTGGCCGAGCGCGCCGTCGATGGCGGCACGGAGGAACCGGCCGTAGTTGTAGTTGTTGACGACGATGTCGACCGAGGGCGCTCCGGTCATCGATCACCCGCGCACGCTCCGGGCGAGCCGGGCGAGTTCCCGCCAGGTTGCGGGCGTGAGCGCCGGCACGAGCAGACCGCCGAGCGCCCACCACCCCAGGTACGGCTCGAAGAGCGCGAGGGCGAAGCCGGCCCACCAGATCGCGGCGAGCCCGTACGCCGGGCGGCCCACCCGCTGCACGACCGAGCCGTGGACGACACTGTAGCTCGCGATCGCCGCCACCTCGGCCCACCCGTAACCGAGGACTCCGAGGTCCGGGGTCAGGAACCACGCCGCCGCCGCGAGGAGCGCCGTGTGGACCAGGTGGAAGACCACCACGTCCCAGTTGCGCCCGAGCGTGTAGAGCACCGACGAGTGCAGGCTGAAGAGGGCGTTGGTGAGGAGGCCGAACGCGAGGAACGGGTAGATCTGCGCGACGGCGTCCCAGCTCCGCCCGAGCGCGAGCGGGATCGCCCAAGGCGCCACGAGGCCGAAGCCGACGAGGAGCGGCCCGATCGCCAGCACCTGCAGGAGCATCCCCTCCCCGATCGCCCGGGTCATCCGGCTTCTGTCGCCGTGCAGCCTGGCGAGCGCCGGCAAGGAGATCCGCCAGGCGGCGTTCTTGATGAAGCTCAGCGCCTCGGCGAAGCGACCCGCCAGGGCCACGGCCCCCACCGCCTCCGCCCCGGCGTAGCGCCCGACGATGAAGGGATTCACGAGGCCGCGCGCGTCCCAGACCCAGCCGGAGACCGAGAAGCCGAAGCCGTAGGCGAGCATGCGACCGGCGACGGCGCGGTCCCAGTGCAGGCGCGGCCGGAACCGGGCCGCGCGAACCTGGAGCACCAGCGCGAGCAGGTTCTGCGCCCACCAGCCGCCCACGGCGGCCCAGACGCCCGCTCCCGCCACCGCGAGCGGCAGCGAGGCGGCGAAGAACATGAGGCGCGTGCCGACCTCGATGATCGCCACCCGCTTGAAGTCGAGGCGCCGCTCCAGGCGCGCGAGCGCGACGTCGCCGGCGAGCCAGAGCGGCAGCCAGGGAAGCATGACCCCGGTGACGCGGCCGAAGCCCTCGATGCGGATCCAGCGCTCGAGCAGCGGGAGGCTGGCCAGGCCGATCACCGCCCCGGCGACGCCGAGCGCGACGAGCAGGGTGAACCCCAGCGCGTACTCGTCCTCTCGCTCCTCTCCCTCGCGGCGGACCAGGTAGGTCGCCACCCCCCACTCGCAGAGCCCGCGCAGGTACTCGAAGATCCCCGCGGCCGCCGCGTAGAGCCCGTAATCGGCCGGGCCGATCGCTCGGCTGAGCACGAGGAGGCCGACCAGGCCGATCGGCATGACGATCCCATGCCGGATCGCCAGATAGAGCCCGCCCCGCAGCACCTCCGCACGCAACCGCATCGACCCAATCTACTCCCGATCGGGCCCGGTCTGCTTGCGCGGCGCGGCCGGCCGTGCGACGCTCTTCCGCGAAGGCCATCGGGGAGCGCGCGGTGACGGGCCGGCAGCTTCGGCGCAGCCTCACGATCGGCATCGAGGACGCGCTGCACAACCTCCGCTACCGGGGGGCGAGCCGACGGATTCTCGTCGTCCGGCACGCCGCCCGGTACAAGCGCATCTACAACTCGCACTTCCTCGCGTGGGTGCGCGCCCGCGTGCCGGAGGCGGCGCCGCTCTTCGAGCTCCACCGGCTCCCCTGCCGCATCGGCGACTGGCGCCGCTACGCGCTCTTCCTCCCCTGGCTCCAGGACCCTCTGAACCGCTTCGATCCGAGACTCTATCGTTACGCGATGGAGATGGAGCGCCGGTGCGACGCGCTCGGGATCCCCGTGGTCAACTCGGTCGAGGCGCTGTCGCGTTCGGTCAAGTCGGTCGCTTCCGAGATCATGCGGGCCTCGGGCGTGCGCACGCCGCGCATGGCGCCGATCGCCGACGTCGAGGCGTTCCGGAAGACGCTCGGCGGCCTCGCGCTGCCGCTGATCATCCGCGAGGACGACCGGCATCGCGGCGCGTCGTTCCTCGTCGAACGCGAGGCCGACCTCGATCGCGTGCCGTTCGAGCGGCTCTCCGCCCCCGTCGCCGTGGAGTTCATCGACGTCCGCAGCCCCGACGGGCTCTACCGCGCCTATCGCTACCTCGCGATCGGCGACCGCGGCTTCCCCTGCTTCCTCGCCGTGTCGCCGACGTGGGAGGCGCGCGGCGAGGACGAACCGACGGACGAAACGATCGAGGAGGAGCTTGCGTTCCTGAACCGGGAGGACCCGAACCACGACGCCCTGCAGCGCGCCCGCCGCGCGCTCGGCTTCGACATCGTCGCCTTCGACTACAGCTACGACAGGGAGGGGCGGCTCGTCGTCTGGGAGGCGAACCCGTTCCCGACGATCTGGGGACAGGACAACTACGAGCCCTACATGCGCTACGTCGACCCGTTCGTCGAACGGATCTACGTCGGCCTCCTCACCTACTACCTCGAGCGCGCCGGCCTCTCGGCGTCGGTCCCGATTCGCGTCCGGAACGCCGGGGCCGCCCTCCACACCCTCTTCGGCGTCTAGAGCCTGTCGGCACGGGCCGGTGGCGAGATCGACCGGGCAGAGCCGCTCGAGGCGGCGAAGGACGGTTCCAGTCCGGAAAACGGAAAGGCCTGACCCCCTGGAAAATGGAAAGGCCTGACCCCGGGGGGCTAGAGGAGTGCGCCGCCGAGGATGAGTGTGGCCACGGTGAAGTAGATGACGAGGCCGGTCACGTCGACGACCGTGGCCACGAAGGGGGCGGAGGCGCTCGCGGGGTCGAAGCCGAGCCGGCGCAGGACGAAGGGGAGCATGGCGCCGGTCATGGTGCCGAAGAGGACGACGCCGACGAGGCTTGCCGCCACGGTGAGCCCGACCAGGACGTAGTGGTCGCCGTACGCGCGGAAGAGCCACTCCGACGC
>DATCKS010000268.1:0-4757 GCA_036562265.1 Thermodesulfobacteriota bacterium
CAACATCACCGCGCGGAACAGCATCCTGCAGGGGGTCAACACGCTGGCCGACGCGGTGAAGGTCACCCTGGGGCCGAGGGGGCGCAACGTCGTCATCGAGAAGAGCTTCGGCGCTCCCACGGTCACCAAGGACGGTGTGACGGTGGCCAAGGAGATCGAGCTCGAGGACAAGTTCCAGAACATGGGCGCGCAGATGGTGCGCGAGGTCGCCTCGAAGACCTCCGACGTGGCCGGCGACGGCACCACCACCGCCACCGTGCTCGCCCAGGCCATCTTCCGCGAGGGCTCCAAGGTCGTCGCCGCCGGCGCCAACCCGATGGACGTCAAGCGCGGCATCGACAAGGCGGTCGAGGCCACCGTCGAGGCCCTCAAGAAGCTCTCCACCCCCACCAAGGGCAAGAAGGAGATCGCCCAGGTCGGCACCATCTCCGCGAACGGCGACGAGACGATCGGCAACATCATCGCCGAGGCGATGGAGAAGGTGGGCAAGGAGGGGGTCATCACGGTCGAGGAGGCCAAGAGCATGGAGACCACCCTCGAGGTGGTCGAGGGCATGCAGTTCGACCGTGGGTACCTGTCGCCCTACTTCGTGACCGACCCCGAGCGCATGGAGGCGGTCCTCGAGGACCCCTACATCCTCATCCACGAGAAGAAGATCTCGGCGATGAAGGACCTGCTGCCGCTGCTCGAGCAGGTGGCGCGCGCGGGCAAGCCGCTCCTGATCATCGCCGAGGAGGTCGAGGGCGAGGCCCTGGCGACGCTCGTGGTGAACAAGCTGCGCGGGACGCTCCAGGTCTGCGCGGTCAAGGCGCCGGGCTTCGGTGATCGGCGCAAGGCGATGCTCGAGGACATCGCCATTCTGACCGGCGGCCGGATGATCGCCGAGGAGCTCGGCGTGAAGCTCGAGGCGGTGACGCTCAAGGACCTCGGGCGGGCCAAGCGGGTGACGGTCGACAAGGACAACACGACGATCGTCGACGGCGCGGGCAAGAAGGCCGACATCGAGGGGCGGGTGAAGACCATCCGCGCCCAGATCGAGGAGACGACCTCGGACTACGACCGCGAGAAGCTGCAGGAGCGGCTGGCGAAGCTGGTCGGCGGGGTGGCCGTGGTGAAGGTCGGGGCCGCCACCGAGGTCGAGATGAAGGAGAAGAAGGCGCGGGTGGAGGATGCGCTCCACGCGACCCGCGCCGCGGTCGAGGAAGGGATCGTGCCCGGGGGCGGCGTCGCCTACATCCGCTGCATCCCTGCGGTCGAGGCGCTCAAGCTCGAGGGCGATCAGCAGATCGGCGTCAACATCATCAAGCGCGCCCTCGAGGAGCCGCTGCGCCAGATCGCGGCCAACGCCGGGCACGAGGGCTCGATCGTGGTCGACAAGGTGCGTAGCGGCACGGGCAACTTCGGCTTCAACGCCCAGACCGAGCGCTACGAGGACCTGGTCGAGGCGGGCGTGATCGACCCGACCAAGGTCTCGCGCGTGGCGCTGCAGAACGCCGCCTCGGTCGCCTCGCTCATGCTCACCACCGAGGCGATGGTGGCCGAGAAGCCGAAGAAGGAGGAGAAGTCCGCCTCGATGCCGGGCGGCGGCATGGGGGACTTCTAGGCCCTTCGATTCGAATTGCCTCGTCCGGCCCGGAGGGCTATCCTCCGGGCCGTTTTTTTTGCCCGGAGACGCCGATGCCCGACGACCGCTCGCTCGACACCCTGGCCGCCTTCGCCCGAGACCTCGCCCGCCGCGTCGGCGCCTTCCAGCGCAGCCGCTTCGGCGCGGCCGTGGAGATGCGCCTGAAGGGGGTCGTCGACCCGGTGACCCAGGTGGACCTCGACAGCGAGCAGATGATCGTCGAGGCGATCCGCCGCGCCTTCCCGGACCACGACATCCTGACCGAGGAGGGATCCGGCCGCGACAGCCGGGCCTCGCACCGCTGGATCGTCGACCCCATCGACGGCACGACGAACTTCGCCCGCGGCTACCCGATGTTCTCCGTCTCGATCGCGCTCGAGCGCGAGGGGACGCCGGTGGTGGGCGTGGTCCACGCCCCGGCCATCGACGAGACCTACTGGGGCGTGAAGGGCGAAGGCGCTTTCGGCGTCCGGTTCGGCGGCGAGGCGCGCCCCCTGCGCGTCTCGACGGTGGCGTCGCTCGACCGGGCCTTCGTGATCACCGGCTTCCCGTACGCGCTGCGCGAGGAGCCGGAGCCGGTCCTCGAGCCGCTCGCGAGGATGACGGTGGCGAGCTTCGCCCTGCGCCGGGACGGCACGGCGGCGCTCGACCTCTGCTACGTCGCCGCGGGGGTCTTCGACGCCTTCTGGGAGGTCGAGCTGAAGCCGTGGGACGTGGCGGCCGCCCTGGTCATGCTGCACGAGGCGGGCGCGACGGTCACCGACATGGCGGGCGGACCCTACCGGCTCGGGATGCAGACGCTCGCCGCGTCGAACGGCCGCGTCCACGGGGAGATGATCCAGGTCCTCAGGGCCGCTGGCGCGCCGCCGACCGGGCGGACGCGGTGGGGGTAGGTCCGAAGGGGGGATTCGTCGGTAGCCGGTTCGCCGGGGGCCGACCGGCCGGCGCCTAGCGGCCGGCTACGGCGATCCGCAGGCCGCCCAGGGCGGCCTCGAGTTCGGCGAGCGTCGCCGAGCAGTCGGGCTCGATCAGGGTCTCGGTGAGGGCCCGGACGTCCTCGGCCGTGACCTCGAAGACCGGATCGAGACGGCCCGCCTCGACGTCCCACGGCAGCTCCAGCCTCCCGATCTCGTGCACGACCTCGTCCAGAGCCGCACGGCGAGCCATCGATCGTCCTCCTGTCTGCCCGCCGCCCCGGCGCGACGGGTCGGTCGCAGCACCGAGCAAGCGCCGTGCCACCCCTCGAGCGATCGCCAAGCGCCCGTTATCGCGTCGGTTCCGGAGCCGCGTCACGTCCGGTTCGCACAAATTCGCGCAGGACGTGGACGAAACGCGTCACCGCACGCCTCCAACGCGACGTGCGAACGGAACTGGCAGCGCCTTGCGGGCGTGCCTGCCCGCGTCGCGATCGCCAGGGCCGACCGTGCCGGCGCTCGGGATCATCGCGGGGCATCCGGCGATGGCCGTGCGCCACCTCCGGGAGGCCGGCCGGCTCGGCGTCGGCGAGACCGGCCGGCCCTCGCCTCCGAGCACGCGTACCCGGAGAAGAGACCGATGGCGCTCTCGCTCACGAGCCCCGCGTTCGTCCACGACCAGCCGATCCCGATCCGTTACACCTGCGACGGCGAGGACCTCTCGCCGCCGCTCCACTGGACCGACCCGCCCGATCGCACGCAGGCCTTCGCGCTCGTCGCGGAGGACCCCGACGCGCCCGCCGGCACGTTCACCCACTGGCTCCTCTACGACATACCGGTCGCCGCGCGGGAACTCGAGGAGGGGATCCCGAACGACGAGACGCTGCCGACGCAGGCGAAGCAGGGCCTCAACGACTTCGGCCGCGTCGGCTACGGCGGCCCCTGCCCGCCGCCCGGCCCGGCGCACCGCTACTACTTCACCCTCTACGCCCTCTCCCGTCCGACGACCCTCGGCCCCCGTGCCACCAAGGGCATGGTGCTCGACGCGATCCGCGATCACGTCCTCGCCCAGGCGCAGATCATGGGGCGCTACCAGCGGGCGGCC
Source organism: Thermodesulfobacteriota bacterium (assembly GCA_036562265.1). GTDB lineage: Bacteria > DASVDK01 > DASVDK01 > DASVDK01 > DASVDK01 > DASVDK01. Next base: position 3,644 of record DATCKS010000268.1, read on the forward strand.
GGGACGGGGAAGGGCAAGGCGAAGCGCGCGTAGAGGACGACCTCAGCGAAGTCGGGGCGGGCGCGCCCCCCGGATCGCCTGGTCGGCAGCCTCGCGATCGGCCAGGACGGTGGCGCAGGGGTGATCGCGGAGCCACGACGCCGGCACGGCCGGCGTCGCCGGTCCCTCGAGCACCGCCCGCAGGATCTCGCGCTTGTCCCGGCCCGACACGAGGAGCCAGACCTCGGCCGCGGCGAGGATCTCGGCGAGGCCGAGCGTGAGGGCGTGCGTCGGGGCGGCGGCGTCGCCGGGGAAGTTCCGGCGCCGGGTCTCCTCGGCGAGACGCACGACGCGCGCCGGCGCCGACGGCGGCGCGCCCGGCTCGTTGAAGGCGACGTGGCCGTTGGGGCCGAGGCCGAGCAGGCAGAGGTCGATCCCGCCCCACGCGGCGAGGGCCGCCGACACGCGCCGCACCTCGGCCTCGAGGTCGGCCGCGGCGCCGTCGAAGGCGAGGCGCCGCTCGGGCGGCACGCCGAGCGCGCCGAGGAGTTCGTCTCCGAGCGCGCGGGAGAAGGACCGCGGGTCGTCGCGGCCGACGCCGACGTACTCGTCGAGGCCGACGACCCGGAGGCGGGAGGCGTCGAGCCGGCCGGCGGCGGCGCGGGCGCGCAGCCGCGCGTAGAGCGGGCCTGGCGTACGCCCCGTGGGGAGCGCCGCCACGAGGTCGGGCCGGGCCGCCACCCGGGTGCAGAACCGGTCGGCCGCGGCCTCGGCCAGCGCGTCCGCGTCGGCGAACGTCTCGACCGCGAGCCCCGTCCAGTCGCGGCCGACGAGCCGCACCCCGGCGCGCTCCCCGAGGGGGAGCGCGGCGAGGAGGTCGCGCACCGGACGGCCGAGCCGCGGGACGACGAGGTCCGCCGCGAGGTCGGCGAGCGGCACGAGGACGAAGGCGCGCAGGTGAAGGCGAGGGTGCGGCACGACGAGGTCCGCCTCGCCGACGACGGTCTCGCCGTGGAGGAGGAGGTCGAGGTCGATCACGCGCGGCTCGCCCGGCTCGCGTGGCGTGCGCCCCATGACGCGCTCGACCCCCTTGAGTCGCGCGAGCAGCTCGCGGGGACCGAGCGCGGTCTCGAGG
>DATCKS010000269.1:0-2483 GCA_036562265.1 Thermodesulfobacteriota bacterium
GGCCTGACGATTCCCGAAGGAGGTGCGCGCATGCGGGCGGTCTACTTCGAGCGGCACGGCGGTCCCGAGGTCCTGACGGTCGGGACCCTCCCGGACCCGACCCCGGGGCCCGGGGAGGTCCGGCTGCGCGTCAGGGCGGTCGCCCTGAACTACCTCGACATCTGGGTCCGCCGCGGCCTGCCGGGGATTCCGATCCCGCTGCCGCACGTGCCGGGGAGCGACGTGGCCGGCGTCGTGGACCAGGTCGGACCCGGGGTGACCGCGTGGAAGCCGGGCGACGAGGTGCTCGTCGATCCCTCGCTCAACCCGGTGGAGGACGAGTTCACGCGGCGCGGCGAGCGGACCCTCTCGCCCGCCTTCCAGATCTTCGGCGAGCACACCAACGGCGGCCTCGCCGAGTACGCCGTCGCGCCGGCCTACACGCTCGTCCGCAAGCCGCAGACCCTCTCGTTCGAGGAGGCGGCCGCCCTCCCCCTCTGCGCCCAGACCGCCTGGCGCGCGATGATCGTCCGGGGGCGGCTGCGTCCGGCCGAGACCTGCCTCGTCCTCGGCGGCGCAGGCGGCGTCGCCTCGCTCGCCGTCCAGATCGCGAAGCTCGCCGGCGCGACCGTCCTCGCCACGGCGAGCAGCGAGAAGAAGGCCCAGGCGGTCAAGGCGCTCGGCGCCGACCACGTGATCCCGACCGGCGAGGGTGCGGAGCCGATCTCGAAGCAGGTGCGGGCCCTCACGGGCAAACGGGGCGTCGACCTCGTCCTCGAGAACGTCGGCGCGGCGACCTGGCTCGAGTCGCTCAGGTCGTGCGCCAAGGGTGGCCGGATCGTCACCTACGGGGCCACGACCGGCGCCACACCGCAGACGCAGATCCAGATCATCTTCTGGAACCAGCTCGACATCCTCGGCTCCACCATGGGGAGCCGGGGCGACCTCGAGGCGGCGCTCGGTCTTGCCGCCACAGGGAGGCTCAAGCCGGTCATCGACCGCGTCGTGCCGATGCACGAGGCGCCGGCCGCCTTCGACGCCCTCGAGGGACGGCAGGTGGTCGGCAAGGTCGTGCTCGTCCCCTGACGCCGCGGGGGTCAGGCCTTTCCATTTTCCATGGGGTCAGGCCTTTCCATTTTCCGTCGGCCCTTCGAGGCCGACGCCGGCACGACCTGCACTCACCCGCAAGATGTGGGTTGACAGGCGGCACCCTCTCCCCGCGGTCTCTCGACGCGGGCGGTCCCCGAAGGGCCGCCTAAGGCCAGCACGACCGGCGAGGAGGTGCCGATGTCCGTCCAGACGACCGAGAGCTACCCGCAGACCACGATCCGGGTGACGAACCGCTCCCCGACCTCTACGGGGACGCCTTCGAAGAGGCGTACGCCGAGGTCGAGCGCCGTGGTCTCGCCGTCAAGACGATCAGGGCGCGCGACCTCTACGCCCGGATGATGCGGACCCTCGCCGAAACCGGTAACGGCTGGATGACCTTCAAGGACACGTCGAACCGCGCGTGCAACCAGACCGCGCGTCCGGGCCGCGTCGTGCACCTCTCGAACCTCTGCACGGAGATCGTCGAGGTCACCTCCGGCGACGAGACGGCGGTCTGCAACCTGGGATCGATCAACCTCGCACGCCACACGCGCCGGCAGGCGGGCGGCAGGGTGGTCTTCGACCGGGACGCGCTCGCGTCCACGGTGCGCGCGGCGGTGCGCCAGCTCGACCGCGTCATCGACCTCACCGTCTACCCGATTGCGTCCGCGCGCGCCTCCAACCTGCGCTGGCGGCCGGTAGGCCTCGGCGTCATGGGGCTCCAGGACGTCTTCTTCCAGATGCGGCTGCCGTTCGACGCGCCGGACGCCCGCGCCCTCTCGAAGCGGATCGCCGAGGAGGTCTACTACCACGCGCTCGCCACCTCGGTCGATCTCGCGGTCGAGCGGGGCGCGCACCCCGCGTTCGCCGAGACCCGCGCGGCGCGAGGGGAGCTTCAGTTCGATGCCTGGGGCGTGACCCCCGACGACGTCGGCCGGTGGAACGCCCTGCGCGAACGCATTCGGACGCACGGCCTGCGCAACTCGCTCCTCGTGACGATCGCCCCGACGGCGACCATCGCGTCGATCGCCGGCTGCTACGGGTGCATCGAGCCGCAGGTCTCGAACCTCTACAAGCGCGAGACCCTGTCCGGAGACTTCCTGCAGGTGAACCGCTACCTCGTGACCGAGCTGAAGGCGCTCGGGCTCTGGACGGCGGCGATACGAGACCGGCTCAAGCTCGCGGAAGGCTCGGTGCAGGGCATCGAGGAGCTGCCGGCCGACGTTCGCGAGATCTACCGTACGGCGTGGGAGATCCCGATGCGCGCCCTCATCGACATGGCGGCCGACCGTGGGGCCTTCGTCGACCAGAGCCAGTCGCTCAACCTCTTCGTCGAGCGTCCCACCATCGGGCAGCTTTCGAGCATGTACTTCTACGCGTGGAAGCGGGGGCTCAAGACCACGTATTACCTGCGC
>DATCKS010000273.1:0-2125 GCA_036562265.1 Thermodesulfobacteriota bacterium
CACCCGGCGGCGGCGGGCCTTCGTGCGGTTCTTCGCCTGCGAGCAGGACCTGTCCCACGAGCCGCCCGACACGCCGCTGCCCGGCGCCGTGGTGAGCGGGGCGGAGCCGTTCCTGGTCGTGGGGGCCATGGCGGGCGGCTAGGGGCCGCCATGCGCAGCGGAAGGTCGTTCGGGAGGGTAGCGATCGTGACGTACGTGTTGTGGGTGGTGCAGGTGCTCCTCGCGTTCCTCTTCCTCTTCGCCGGCGGCATGAAGTTCGTCATGACCGTCGAGGAGATGAACGCGTCGGCGCCCGTCCAGTTCCCCGGCTGGTTCCTGCGGTTCATCGGCGTGGCCGAGGTGCTGGGGGGCCTCGGCCTGGTCCTCCCCGGGCTCCTGCGCATCCGGCCGGGCCTGACCCCGCTCGCGGCCGCCGGTCTGGTGATCATCATGATCGGCGCGACCGCGACCACGCTGGCGGGCCCGGACGACGCGGTGGCGCTGATCCCGGCCGTGGTGGGCCTCCTCCTGGCGTTCGTCGCCTACGGCCGCTGGCGCCTCGCGCCGATCCGCCCGTCGTCGCGCCGGTCGGCCGCCGGGCCGGCTGCCGGCCGCGCGGTGACGGGCGTCTGACGGGTCGGGTCGACACCAGCGCGCCGGGGGAACGGGTGCGACCTGAGTCCGGAGCCCCGCTTGAGGTGTCGGTGGAACGCGGCTCGCCCGGTCGCGGCCGGGCGGCCGCCAGGCGCCGGCCCCGAGGCCGGAAGGAGACTGCCGTGCAGGTTCAGCCGTATCTGTTTTTCGACGGTCGCTGCGAGGAGGCGCTCGAGTTCTACCGCCGCGCGCTCGGCGCGGAGGTGACGACGCTCATGCGCTTCAAGGAGAGCCCCGATCCCGGATCGTGCCCGCCCGCGCCCGGGGGCGCCGACAAGGTGATGCACGCGGCCTTCCGGATCGGGAAGACGACGCTCTTGGCCTCCGACGGCATGTGCGGCGGGCGGCCGAGCTTCGCCGGCTTCTCCCTGTCGCTCACGGCCGCCGACGACGCGGAGGCGGAGCGGCGCTTCGCCGCGCTCGCCGACGGCGGGCGGGTGGAGATGCCGCTGGCCCGGACCTTCTTCGCGTCGAGCTTCGGCATGGTGACCGACCGCTTCGGCGTGACGTGGATGGTCTACGTCCCGAACGAGGGCGAGGCGGAGGCGTGATCGGGACCATCGGTAGCCCGAAGGCCCGTGCCGAGCGGTGAGCCGGCGAGCCGCGGCGGCAGGCGTCGAGGGGACCGTCAGTCCTCGAGGACGGCCCGAAGGGCGGTGCGAAAGACGCGGGCGACGGCTGCCCGGTCGAGGTCCGGATGGCGAACGGCCCGGATGGTCAGCCCCTCGAACAGCGCCATGACGAACTCGACCCGGGCATCGAGGTCGCTCTCGTCCCAGGGGGCCCCCCGGCGACCGGCCCTGAGGGTCTCGCGCAGGCCGTCGCGCGCCTTGGCGTCGACGCCCCGCACCATCTCGGCGATCTTGGGGTTGCGAGCCGCCTCGGCGACGATCTCGAGCTTGAGCGCCGCCTCCCGGGGCTCGACGCTCCGCTGAACGCCCCAGTCGACCTGCGCCAGGATCGACTGGATCGTGTCGCCGCTGCTCCGGAAGCGGTCGAGGAGGGCCAGGAGTTCCGAGAGGCCCTGCTCGACGATGGCGGCGACGATCGCCTCCTTGTTCTCGAAGTAGTGGTAGATGTGGCCGGTGCTCATCCCGGCCATCTCCGAGATCTCGGCGATGCTCGCGCCGTGGAAGCCGCGGCGCCGGAAGCACTCCTGGGCGGCCTCCAGGATCTGGAGCCGTCGAGCCTCCGACCGCGTCTGCTCGGGCTGCTGGCCCTCCCCCGCAGTCATGCCGTCTCCTTCCCAGGCAGCCCTGAAGGCCGCCGGTTGACACCGCGCCGCATCGCCTTAGAATGAACGCTCATTCTAACACACGGGCGACACTCTGACCCCCGTCCGGCGAGGGCCGTCTACCCGGAACGCTCCTGGGCCCGGTGGCCCGACCGGAGGCCCCCCACCGGAACTCCCCGAGGTGAACGGGTATATGCGAACGAGGAACCTGACTGGCGGGTTCACCCGGAGCGCTGTGCGGCTCGTCCTGGCCTGCGC
>DATCKS010000276.1:0-6453 GCA_036562265.1 Thermodesulfobacteriota bacterium
TCAGGGAAGTCGGCCGAACGCTCGCCGAGCAGCTCAAGGACCTGTCGACCCACCTCATCGGCCAGGGCAAGGAGGCGATGAAGCAGAAGGTCGACCGGTGGCGGAGCGGCTCTCCGCGGTCCGGCCGAGGCGAGGCCCCGCTCGGCAGGGCCGAGAGCGGGCCGGAGAGCTGGTCGGCTGCCCCGGCGGGCACCCCGACGCTCTCGTCGGAGTCGGCCGGCACCTGGGCGTCCGGCTCCACGGCCGGCGGCGGCACCGAGGCCGGCGGCACGCCGACCGGCGGCGCGCCCCCCTACGGATCGCCGACCACGCCGGGGGCCGAGGACGTCGGAGGCACCCGGACGCCGCAGAGTCGCGAGAGCGCGACGGCCGAACAGCGGTCCGGCCGCACCGGCACCTAAGCTAGCCGGGCAGCCCGTCGAGGTGCGCCGTGTCGTTCATGGCCAGCACCTCGACGAGACCCCCGACCTGGACGCGGACGATGTTCAGCGCGGCGTTGTCCTGGGGGACGCGCCTGCGGAACTCGTCGAGCGGCAGCCCCTGGGCGCGGGCGAGCAGGAGCCGGTTGATCGTCCGGTGCCCGCAGGCCACGACGCGCCCCCCGGGAAACCGGCGGGCGAGGTCGTCCATCAGGGCGAGAACCCTGGCGAGCGCCGCCTCCGCCGGCTCGCCGCCCGGCGGGCTCACGGTGGCGGGGCTCGCCTCCCAGGCCGCGTATCGCCTGGCCCCTTCGGCGGTCGCCCTCACCTCCTCCGGCGTCTTCCCTTCCCAGTCGCCGTAGGAAATCTCCGTGAGGCGCTCGTCCACCTCCACCGTCAGGCCGAGAGCCGCCGCCACGATCGCCGCGCTCGCCCGCGACCGCGTGAGCGGGCTCGCCAGGGCCGCGGCCCACGGCCCCGGGAGCGCGGCAAGCCGAGCGGCAAGCCGCTCCACCTAGGCGCGCCCCAGGTCCGAGAGCGGCATGTCGGCGCGGCCGGCCCATCGACCGTCCGCGTTCCACTCGGTTGCGCCGTGCCGGAAGAGGTAGAGGGTGGCGGCTTGCGCCGGGCTCGACATGTGGCGGAGTCTAGCAGGTCGCACGGTGCTGTTCCGATTCGAAACGCGCCCTGATGCACTCCGCAGCGGCCGGCCGGCCGTTCGGGCCGGCCGGGCGCGGAACGGGGGAAGAGGGCGCCTGGCCTTCACCTTGCAACAGAGTAAGGCGGCAGATACGCTCTGGTCCTCTCGCTCCCGAGGCCTCCATGTCCGATGCCCTTCAGCTACCCTGCGTGGCCCGCGTCCCCGGCTCGAGCGGCATCGCCGCCGGCCTGCCGCCCGAGCGCGACTGGCTCGCGGCGGGCGCGTCGGCGCTCGGCCGCCTCATCGGGGCAGGCGTCGGCAACGGATCGTGGCAGCTCCTCGCCGCCATCCTCGACGCCGTTCCGGACGGCATCCAGGTGGTCGACCGCGAGCACCGGGTCCTCTACGAGAACCGGGCGTTCCGGGAGCGGTTCTCCGAGGCGGCGCGCACCTCGAACTACTTCGAGGGCGACGTCCGCACCGACCTCGGCGTCGAGTGCCCGGCCGCCTCGGTCCTCGTCGACGGGCTGCCGCACGAGGTGATCCGGGAGAGCCGGTTCGCCGACGGCGAGCGCGCCTTCCTCGAGTTCCGCTCGACCCCCCTCTTCGACGGCGACAGTCGCCTCGTCGGCGTCCTGACCGTGGTGCACGACGAGACGCGGCGCGTCTGGCTCGAGCGCGAGCGGGCCGGTCGCAACGGCGACGGCCCGGCGCCCGCAAGGGCCGGCGCCACGGCGCTGACCCTCGAGCGCGACCGGCAGCGCTACGCCGCCAGGCTCGAGCAGGCCGTCGAGGCCCGTACCGCGCAGCTCCACCGGGCCAAGGAGACCCTGCAGCAGATTCTCGACGGCATTCCCGACGCCATCGCCCTCTTCGACTCCGCAAGCGGCGCGACGCTGTTCCGTAACCGGGCGGCCGAGTCGCTGCCGCACGACATCCGCCGCGCGATCCGCGACGCGATCTGCGCGGCCTGCGAGACCGATCGGCTTCGCTCGAAGACCTGCGCCCGCCTGGTCGAGCACGTGGACGCCCAGGGCCGGCTGCGCGTCTTCGAGGCGTTCGCCTATCCGGTCGCGGGGATGATGGAGGGCCGCACCCTCGACATCGTCTTCGCCCGCGACATCACGGAACGGCGAGCCCTCGAGCAGCACGCCATCCGCAACGAGCGCCTCGCCGTCGTCGGCGAGCTGGCCGCCGGCCTGGCGCACGAGATCCGCACGCCGCTCACCTCCATCTCGAACTCGGTGAAGCTCCTCGAGGGCCTGCTCGCCGGGAACTCGAGCCAGGACGCCCACCTGGTGCTCGGCATCATCGCGAAGGAGTCGAAGCGGCTCTCCGGGCTCCTCACCGACTTCCTCAAGTTCGCCAGGCCGCGGCCGCCCGAGCCGAAGCCCTCCGACCTCAACGCCCTGGTGCGGTCGGTCGTCGAGGTCGCGCGCACCGGGCGCCCGCACGCGGCGCGCGTGCAGGTGACGCTCGACCTCGACGACCGGCTGCCGCTCGCGCCGGTGGACCCCGATCAGTTCCAGCAGGCGCTCCTCAACGTCGTGGTGAACGCGTTCGACGCCGTGCGGGACGCCGCGACGGCGCAGGTCACGATCCGCACGAAGGGCCCCGGAGACGGGACCTTCGGGTGGTCCATCAGCGTGAGCGACACCGGGCCCGGTATCGACCCGGCCGACGTGTCCCGGCTCTTCGAGCCCTTCTTCTCGAAGGGCAAGTGCGACGGCACCGGCCTCGGCCTCGCGATCGCCAAGCGCATCGTCGACGCGCACGCCGGCCGCATCGAGGTGACGAGCGTGCCGGGCGAGGGCGCCGCCTTCACGATCATCCTGCCGGCCGCCTCGGGGTCGGCCCCCCTCGAAGGAGCCTAGCGCGACGTGAGCGCCGGGCCCCGCATCCTCATCGTCGAGAACGACGAGTCCGCCCGCGTCTCGCTGGCCCTGATCCTCAAGCGAGAGGGGTACACGGCCGACCTCGCGGCGAGCGGCGAGGAGGCCGTGGCCTTCATCTCGGCCGGCGAGCCGTACGACCTCGTCATCACCGACCTCGTCATGGGACGCGTCGGCGGGCTCGAGGTGCTCGAGGCGGTCAAGCAGGCGCGCCGCGAGAGCGAGGTCATCCTGCTCACCGGCTTCGGCAGCGTCGAGTCGGCGGTCGAGGCGATGAAGCGGGGCGCCTACGAGTACCTCACCAAGCCGTACGACCCGGACGAGCTGATCCTGACCGTCGGCAAGGCGCTCGAGCGGCGGCAGCTCAAGCGCGAGGTCAAGCACCTCCGCGAGCAGGTTCGGGCGACGTATCGCTCGAGCAGCATCGTCGGCAAGAGCGCGCGGCTCAGGCAGGTGCACGAGCTGATCGAGAGCGCCGCGCCGACCGACGCGACGATCCTCGTCCAGGGCGAGAGCGGCAGCGGCAAGGAGCTGATCGCCCGCGCCATCCACGCGAACTCCCACCGCGCGAACGGCCCCTTCATCGCCATCAACTGCGGCGCCCTCCCCGAGGCGCTCCTCGAGAGCGAGCTCTTCGGCCACGTGAAGGGCGCCTTCACGGGCGCCCAGTTCAACAAGCCGGGCCTCTTCGAGGAGGCCTCCGGCGGGACGATCTTCCTCGACGAGGTGGGCGAGACGACGCCGGCGACCCAGGTGAAGCTCCTGCGCGTGCTCCAGGAGCACGAGGTCCGGCGCGTGGGCGACACGAGGACCATCAAGGTGGACGCCCGCGTCGTCGCGGCGACCAACAAGGACCTCCTGACGCTCGTCCGCGAGGGGAAGTTCCGGGAGGACCTCTACTACCGCCTGAACGTCATCACCATCGACGTGCCGCCGCTCAGGGAACGGATCGAGGACCTCCCCCTCCTGGTGCGGCACTTCCTCGAGAAGTACGGCGAGAAGACCGGACGCGGGCAGAAGGAGGTGTCGCCGCAGGCCATGGCCCTCCTCGAGGCCTATTCCTGGCCCGGCAACATCCGCGAACTCGAGAACACCATCGAGCGGGCCGTCATCCTCTCCAAGAGCTCGGTCATCGGGCCGTCCGACCTGCCGCCGCAGGTCAGGGCCGGCCACGAGACCCGGGGCGTCGGGACCGGCTTCGAGCCCGGCTCGATGACGCTCGAGGAGCTGGAGCGGACCTACATCGTGGCCTCCCTCGAGCGCTTCGCCGGTAACCAGGCGGCCACGGCGGCCGCCCTCGGCATCTCGCGCACCACGCTGTGGCGCAAGCTCAAGGCCTACGGGCTGTCCGAGCACGCCGACCTGGAGCCGGTATCGGCCCCCGACTGATCTCCACTTTTCATTCCGCAACATCCCGTTCCTGGCGGCGGCGCGTCCGGCCGCGGCCGAGGCCAGTCGCGGCAGGCACTTAGCGGGAGCCGGGCGGGCGGAGACCCGTGGCATGTCCGTTGCTTGGCCCTGGGGGCATGACGAATCGACCACGCTTCACACCCGAGGACCGCGCGGCGCTCCTGCAGTTCGCCAGACCGGAGCGGCTGCGCAGCCGTGAGTACGTGTACCACCAGGGCGACCCTGCCCGGGCCGTCTACCTGATCGACTCCGGCATGGTGAAGCTCTCCCGACTGACCGACGACGCGAGGGAGATCATCCTCGAGTTCCTCGGTCCCGGGGACGTGTTCGGAGCGACCGACTTCCTCGACCGGGCGACGACCGAGGAGTTCGCGCAGACGCTCGAGCCGACCACCGTCCAGGTCATCCGCCGTGCCGACTTCGAGGCGCTCGCCGCGCGCCGGCCGAGCATCCTCATCACGGTGAGCCGCATGCTCGGCCACCGCTCGCGGCACTTCGTCGTCCGGCTCGCCGACATGGTGAGCAAGGACGCCCGGCACCGCCTGGCCGACCTCCTCGACGGCCTCGTGGACCACTTCGGCGTGCCGACCGACGGGGGCCTCGCCTTCCCGGGTCGCCTGACCCACGTCGATCTCGGCAACTACATCGGCTCGGCGCGGGAGACCGTCACCGAGGCGCTCTCCGACTTCGCGAAGGCCGAGCGGATCCGCCGCAAGGGGCGCAAGATCATCGTCACGCGGCGGCTCGGCGACGGGACGGCGGTGAAGGCCGATCGCACCGAGCCGCCCGCGGCGGTCGGCCAGAGCGCCTGACCCGACCGGCGGCGGGCTTCCCGGCGCTCGCCGGCTCGGAAGTTGAAGGACGGGCGCGGCCGTGGGTAGACTCTTCCCATGCCGCGCCCACGCCTCCTCATCACGCAGCGCATCTTCCCCGACCTCGTCGAGCAGGCCCGCCGGGCCGTCGACGTCGACTACCGCGAGGAAGACGGCCCGATGCCGACGCCGGACCTCCTCCGAAGGCTCGCCGGCTGCCAGGGGCTCGTCTGCGCCAGCACCGACCGCATCGGCCCCGACGTCCTTTCGGTCCCCGGCCTGCGCGTCGTCTCGAACATCGCCGTCGGCTACAACAACATCGACGTCGCCGCCGCCACGCAGCGCGGCATCGTCGTCACCAACACGCCGGGCGTGCTCGACGAGACGACCGCCGATCTCGCCTTCGCCCTGATCCTCGCCTCGGCGCGCCGCATCGTCGAGAGCGACCGGTGGCTCAGGGAGGGTCACTGGAAGTCCTGGACCTTCTTCGACTGGCTCGGCGCCGACGTGCACGGCAAGACGCTCGGCGTGGTCGGCTTCGGCCGCATCGGCCAGGCCGTCGCCCGGCGAGGGCGCGGCTTCGGCATGACGATCCTCTACACCCAGCGACACCGCGCCGACCGGGCCGTGGAGGAGGCGCTCGGCGCTCGATACGTCGACAAGGCGACCCTCCTCGCCGAGTCCGACTTCGTGACGCTCCACTGCCCTCTCACCCCCGAGACGACGCACTGGATCGACGCCGGGGCGCTCGCCCGGATGAAGCCGACCGCCTTCCTGATCAACACCTCGCGCGGGCCGGTGGTCGACGAGAAGGCGCTCGTCGCGGCGCTCGAGGCGAAGCGGATCGCCGGCGCGGGGCTCGACGTGTTCGAGCGGGAGCCGGCGGTCGAGCCGGAACTCGTCCGGATGCCGAACGTCGTCCTCACGCCCCACATCGGCAGCGCGTCGGTCGACACCCGCCGCAAGATGGCGAGCCTCGCCCTCGAGAACTGCGTCGCCGTCCTCACGGGCGGCCGCCCGCCGACGCCGGTGAATCCCGAGGTCCTCGGGCGGTAGGTCGAGCCGCCCACACGAACGCCTCGATCGCGTCGCGATCGCCGAGGTCGACGAGTTCCCTCGTGTAGGCGCGGTCGAAGAGGATGGAGCTCGGCAACTCGGGGCTGCCGCGATCGCCGGCGCCGAGGCCGCGCAGGCAGACCACGCATCGGGAGGCTCCCTCCCGGCCGCCGAAGCGGGGCCGGGAGGGGTTCGTACCACGAGGCCGGGGGCCGGGGGAGCCC
>DATCKS010000281.1:0-2414 GCA_036562265.1 Thermodesulfobacteriota bacterium
CCCTCCGAGGGCGCCGACCTGGGCGGCGAGCCGCTCCCGGATCCCGGAGCAGACCAGCTCGCAGAGGGTGAAGACCACCGGGTCGGCGATCGAGTAGAAGGCGCTCGTCTTCTCCTGCCGGCGCACGACGAGCCCGGCGTCCTGCAGGACTTTCAGGTGCTTCGACACGTTCGGCTGGGTCGTCCCGATGTGGCGCGCCAGCTCCGACACCTGGGCCTCGCCGTCCTGCAGCCGCTGGAGTAGTCTCAGGCGCACCGGCTCGCCGAGCGCCCGGAAGCGGGCGGCGACGAGTTCCAGGGCATCAGGGCCGAGCTTCATCGAGACCTCCTCCTCGAACGGGTCGACGATAGCAGCTCTGCTGCTTCTTGACAACATAACCACATAGACATACAGTCACCATCGTCCCCGGCAGGAGGTAACGCGATGGCCACGACCGGTTTCCACTTCGAGCGCTGCTCCATCGAGCGGCTGGCGGCGGTGATCCGGGACGGATCGGCTCATCTCGTCGTCGACGTCCGGGAACCGGGCGAGTACGCGTCCGAGCGCATCGAGGGGAGCCGCCTCGCACCGCTCTCGACGCTCGAAGCCGCCGCGCGCGATCTCCCCAGGGACCGGGATCTCTACCTCATCTGCCGGATCGGCAACCGCGCCGAGGACGCCGCGGCCAGGCTCGCCCGGCTCGGCTACACCCGCCTGCACGTCGTCGAGGGGGGTCTCGTGGCCTGGGCCGCGGCCGGCCACCCGGTGACGCGGGGCGAGCGCCGGGTGTGGGCGCTCGATCGGCAGGTCCGCTTCGCGGCCGGAAGCCTCGTCCTCCTCGGGGCGCTCCTCGCGCTCCTCGTTCACCCCGCCTTCGTCCTCCTTTCGGCCGGCGTCGGCGCCGGGCTCGTCTTCTCGGCCGTCACCAACACCTGCGGTCTGGCCTTCGTCCTCGCCCGCATGCCCTGGAACCGTTGCGCGGATCGCTGCGCGGTCGCGGCCCCCGCGAGCGCCGATCGGGCCTGACCGCGCCCCCCGGCGCCGACCCGATCGGACAAGGAGAACCGGTCGTGTACTTCAAGCAGTTCTATCTCGGCTGTCTCGCCCACGCGTCCTACCTGATCGGCGACGGCGGCGAGGCCGCGGTCGTCGACCCGCAGCGCGACGTCGACCAGTACATCGAGGAGGCGCGGGCGCAGGGATTCGCCATCCGGCACGTCATCGAGACGCACCTGCACGCCGACTTCGTGTCGGGGCACCTCGAGCTGGCCCGCCGGACCGGGGCGACGATCTACTTCGGTCACCTCGCCCGGGCAGCCTTCGACCACGTCCCCGTTCGCCACGGCGACGAGATCCAGGTGGGACGGGTCCGGCTCCGTGTCCTCGAAACTCCCGGCCACACGCCCGAGAGCATCTCCCTCCTCGTCTTCGAGCCGGGCGCCGCGGAGCCGTCGAAGGTCCTGACCGGCGACACCCTCTTCGTCGGCGACGTCGGCCGACCCGACCTCGTCGGCTCGAAGGGCTACTCGGCCGAGGAGATGGCCGCCATGCTTTACGACAGCCTCCACGGCACGCTCCTCGCCCTGCCCGACACCGTCGAGGTCTACCCGGCGCACGGCGCCGGCTCCGCGTGCGGGCGCAACATCTCGAGCGACACCGTCTCGACCATCGGCCGCGAACGACGGACCAACTACGCCCTCCAGCCGATGTCGAAGGCCGACTTCGTGCGCACGGCGACGGCCGGCCTCCCTCCGGCTCCGCGCTACTTCCCCCACGACGCCGAGGCCAACCGCCTCGGCGCCCGCGCGCTCGGGGAGCTTCCCGCACCGCAGCCGCTCGCGCCGTCGGCCGTCGCCGCCCGGGTCAACGCCGGCGCCCTCCTCCTCGACGTCCGCGACGGCGCCGCCTTCGGCCGCGGGCACCTGCCCGGGTCGATCAACATCGGGCTTGCCGGGCAGTTCGCCCCCTGGGCCGGCACCCTCCTCGACCTCGGCCGCCCCCTCATCCTCGTCGCCGACGGCGAGGCCGAGATCCGGGAAGCCGCCATGCGGCTCGCCCGGGTTGGCCTCGAGCGCGTGGACGGCTACCTCGACGGCGGCGTCGCCGCCTGGGCTGCCGCCGGCCTGCCGATCGACCGCGTCGAGCCGATCCGCGTCGACGAATTGCGCCGGACGCTCGAGGCCGGCCTGCCGATTCAGGTCGTCGACGTGCGGCGGCCCGGCGAGTACGCCGGCGGCCACGTCCCCGGCGCGATCAACGTGCCGCTCGAAACGTTCGAGGCCGGCGTGGGCCGCCTCGACCGCGGCCGCCGCGTCGTGGTCGTCTGCGAGGGCGGCTACCGTTCCGCGACGGCGTGCAGCCTCCTCAAGCGCCACGGCTTCGAGGACGTGGCCGACACGCCCGGCGGCACGCGGGCGTGGGCCGTCGCCGGGTAT
>DATCKS010000287.1:0-1569 GCA_036562265.1 Thermodesulfobacteriota bacterium
CACCCGGACTACTCCTACGGCCGCAACGCCTTCGACCACTTCACGATCGCCATCAACAAGCTCCTGCCCGGCACGACGGTCGTCTCCGAAGGGTGGCCGAAGCTCGGGACGACCGACTTCACCTCGCACATCACGAAGGCCATGTCGGCCAAGCCGGACCTCCTCGTCACGTCGGTCTGGGGAGGCGACTACGTCGCCATGTACAAGCAGGCCCTGGGCTACGGCCTCTTCAAGCGGATGAAGTTCACGAGCACGATCGCGATGGCGGTCGCGCCGCACGCGATCGGCAAGGACCACCCCGAGGGGGTCATCGGCGGCGTCCACGCGAACTACCACTTCACCTATCCGGGCGGCAACAAGTGGCCGCTGAACACCGCGTTCGTGAAGGCCTACCACGCGAGGTGGAAGGAGTACCCGAACTTCCAGGCGGAAGGCGCCTACACCGGCATGCACATGCTCCGGATGGCCATCGAGCGGGCCAACCGGCTCACCGGCGGGTGGCCGGACGACGACGCGATCATCAGCCAGCTCGAGAACCTGTCCACGGCCGGGCCGGCCGGCTACATCTACTTCCGGCCCGACAACCACCAGGCCTACAAGGACGCGATCACCGGCTTCGTCAAGAACGTGCCGGAGTATCCCTTCCCGATCCTCGACCCGGACCGGATGATCACCGTGCCGATCCGGAACATCACGGCACCGCCGGGGTGGCCCAAGGGGGAGCCGACCTCGACGTACACCTGGATCGACCAGACCTGGCCGAAGGCCTCGTCGACCTAGCGTGCCGGGGAGCGCGGCCATGGCTCGCGCGACGATCCTCCGTGCCGCGCTCCTGCTCGTCTGCTCGGCGGCGGCCTTGCCGGCCGTCGCCGGGCACGAGTCCCCCTTCTATCCGTCCTTCTACCCGCAGGAGATCCGCGTCGAGACCGTGGCGCCGGAAGCCGCCGCCGCGGCGCTCCGCACGGGGCGCCTGCACGCCTACGTCGGGGCCGATCCCTTCGGCGGCGGCCCGCTGCCGGCCGAGGTGCGCGCGGTCGAGTCGCTCGAGGGGTTCCTCGTCGCGATACCGGGGCCGTCGGCGCGGACGCCCGAGGCGCGCTGCGCCGCCGCCGCCCGCGCGGCGGCGAGCGTGAGCGGGCCGGGCCGGCATCGGCACCCCTACGCCGTCACGCCGTACCACGCCGACTACCTCGTCCACGCGGACCTCGCCGCGAAAGCCGCCGCGGCCGTGCAGCACGCGCCGCCGGGGCCGGCCGATGCCAGGGTCGAGGTGGTGCGACTCGACGACCTCGCGGCGGAGGGTCGCGCCGCCGCCGCGGCCTTCCCCGGGCCGCCCTGGCGCAAGGCCGGCTGGTTCCACGCCTACCGCCTCCAGGCCGACGCGCTCGCCGAGCCGGCGGCGCGCCGCCGCGTCGAGGAGATGGCCGCCCGGCTCATGGCCGGCGAGCCGCGCGATCCCGAGGAACGGGCTGCGCTCGAGCGCTCGCTCGTCACGGCGCTCGCCGCCGGTTGCGAGCGGGCCGTCGTCGGGTACGTCACGCGCCGCGAGCCCTACGCCGTGGAGTACAG
>DATCKS010000288.1:0-2109 GCA_036562265.1 Thermodesulfobacteriota bacterium
CACCCGGACCGGTCGTACGACGACCTCGAGGCGCTCACCCGCGACGCCGAGGCGGTCCTCCAGGCGCTCAACCTCCACTACCGGGTCGTCGAGCTCTGCACGGGCGACGTCGGCTTCGCCGCGGCCAAGACCTACGACCTCGAGGTGTGGCTGCCGGGACAGGGGACCTACCGCGAGATCTCCTCCTGCTCGAACTGCGAGGACTTCCAGGCGCGGCGGGCCAACATCCGCTTCCGCGACGCGCAGGGGAAGCTCCGCTTCGTCCACACGCTGAACGGCTCGGGCCTGGCGGTGGGCCGGACCCTCATCGCCATCCTCGAGAACTACCAGCAGGCCGACGGGACGGTGGTGATCCCGGAGGCGCTCCGCCCCTACCTGGGCGGCCAGAGCCGCCTCACGGCGGCCGACGGGGAGCCGCGAGGGTAACGAGTTAGCGGCAGCCTACGCGGCCCGGGGGGGCACTGTCAATCGGGAGGCGCCCATGACCGGTTTCCCGGGCGAATCGATCTACGACCTGGGGCTCGGCCGCAACGGGGCCAACTACGAGCCGCTCTCCCCGCTGACCTTCCTCGACCGCACGGCCGCGGTCCATCCCGAGCGCCTGGCGGTGGTCCACGGCGAGCGACGCGTCACGTACGCGGAGTTCGCGGGTAGGTGCCGCCGGCTCGGCAGCGCCCTTGCCGCCCACGGCGTCGGCAAGGGGGACACCGTGGCGGTCATGCTGCCCAACAGCCCCGCCATGCTCGAGGCGCACTTCGGCGTCCCGATGACCGGCGCGGTCCTGAACAGCCTCAACGTCCGCCTCGACCCCGCGACCATCGCCTTCATCCTCGAGCACGGCGAGGCGAAGGTCCTCCTCACCGACCGGGAGTTCTCGGCCACGATCGCGGCCGCCCTCGGCTCGACCAGGCGGAAGATCCTGGTCGTGGACGTGGACGACCCGGCGGCTCGCGGAGGCGAGCGGATCGGCGAGGTCGAGTACGAGGCGTTCCTCGCCGGCGGCGATCCCCACTACCGCGGCCGGCGGCCGGACGACGAGTGGGACGCCATCGCCCTCAACTACACCTCCGGCACCACGGGGAACCCCAAGGGGGTGGTCTACCACCACCGGGGCGCCTACCTCAACGCCATCGGCAACATGCTGGCCTGGCAGATGACCCACCACCCGGTCTACCTCTGGACGCTCCCCATGTTCCACTGCAACGGGTGGTGCTTCCCCTGGACGATCACGGCGCTCGCCGGCACGCACGTCTGCCTGCGCCGCGTCGAGGCGCCGGCCATCTTCGAGGCGATCCGCCGCGAGGGGGTCACGCACCTCTGCGGCGCGCCGGTCGTCATGAACATGCTCCTCAACGCCCCGCCCGAGCACCGGGGGCCCCTGCCGCGGCCGGTCAGGGTGATGACCGCCGCCGCGCCGCCGCCGCCGGCCGTGATCCAGCGGATGGAGCAGGCGGGGTTCGAGGTGACGCACGTGTACGGCCTCACCGAGTCCTACGGCCCGGCCACCGTCTGCGAGTGGAAGGCCGAGTGGGACGCCCTGGCGACCGAGCCGCGCGCCGCGCAGAAGGCGCGCCAGGGGGTCGCGTACCACGTGCTCGACGGGCTCACCGTCATGGACCCGGCCACCATGACCGAGACGCCGCGCGACGGCCGGACGATGGGCGAGGTGATGATGCGCGGCAACATCATCATGCGCGGCTACCTCAAGAACCCGACCGCCACCGACGAGGCCTTCAAGGGGGGCTGGTTCCACACCGGCGACCTCGGCGTCATGCACCCCGACGGCTACATCCAGCTCAAGGACCGCTCGAAGGACATCATCATCTCGGGCGGCGAGAACATCTCGACGATCGAGGTGGAGGGAGTCCTCTACCGCCACCACGCGGTGCTCGAGGCGGCGGTCGTGGCCCGGCCCGACGAGCACTGGGGCGAGACGCCCTGCGCCTTCGTCACGCTCCGCGACGGCGCCGAGGCGACGGCCGAGGAGATCATCGCCTTCTGCCGCGAGAACCTCGCCCACTTCAAGGTGCCGAAGACGGTCGTCTTCGGACCCTTGCCGAAGACCTCGACCGGCAAGGTGCAGAAGTTCGTGCTGCGGGAGCGGGCGCG
>DATCKS010000293.1:0-4199 GCA_036562265.1 Thermodesulfobacteriota bacterium
CCAGGCGCATGGTGGCCGACGGCGCCCAGGTGCTCGTCAACATCACCAACGACGCCTGGTTCGGGCGGACCGCCGCGCCCGAGCAGCACCTCGCCCAGGCGGTCTTCAGGGCGGTCGAGCTCAAGCGCCCGCTCGTGCGCGCCGCCAACACCGGCATCTCGGCCATCGTCGCCCCGTCGGGCCGGATCGACGCCGTCCTGGGGCTCTTTACCCGGGGCGCCCTGACTGGTAGTATCGCCGTCCCGCAGCCGGATGCCGGCGCCTCGACGCTGTACGCGCGCACCGGCGACCGCTTCGCCCAGCTCTGCGCCCTCGCGGCCGGGGTCGCGCTCTTCCTGACCGCGCGCCGCCGCCGGGGCGAGCGGCCGATCGCCGGCGCCGCGCGACGCCCGGCGATGGGCCGTTGAAGGAGATCGATCGACATGCTTCCGGAAGCTCGACAGGCGCTCGACGCAGTCACGGCGCGGCTTGGCCGCCTCAGGGGGTATCTTTGACCTGGAGGGCAAGCGAGCGCGCATCGAGGCGCTCGACCGCCTCATCAACGCCCCCACGTTCTGGGACGACCGCGAGGCCGCCGAGAAGGTGCTGCGGGAGCGGAGCGCGGCCCAGGCCGACATCGAGGCCTACGAGCGCCTCGAGCGCGAGCGCGCCGAGGTCGAGGAGCTGCTCGAGATGGCCGAGGAGGAGGGGGACGAGGCGGTCGCCAGGGACCTGACCGGCACCCTGGCCAGGCTCGACGAGCAGGTCCGCGAGCTTGAGGTCGCCCGGGTCCTGTCGGGCGAGCACGACAACAGGCCCGCCCTCGTCACCATCCACCCCGGCGCCGGCGGCACCGAGAGCCAGGACTGGGCGGAGATGCTGCTCCGCATGTACCTCCGGCACTGCGAGCGCCGGGGGTGGAAGACCGAGATCCTCGACTACCAGGCGGGGGAGGAGGCGGGGATCAAGACCGTCACCTTCGTGGTCCGCGGCCCCTACGCCTACGGCTACCTCAAGGCCGAGGCCGGCGTCCACCGTCTGGTGCGGATCTCGCCGTTCGACGCGTCCGCGCGGCGGCACACCTCCTTCGCCTCGGTCTTCGTCTACCCCGAGCTGGACGACGAGATCGTCGTCGACATCGACGAGAAGGACCTTAGGATCGACACCTACCGCTCGAGCGGCGCCGGCGGGCAGCACGTCAACAAGACCGACTCCGCGGTCCGCATCACGCACCTGCCGACCGGCATCGTGGTGGCCTGCCAGAACGAGCGCAGCCAGCACAAGAACCGGGCCATGGCCATGAAGATCCTCAAGGCGCGCCTCTACGAGTACGAGCGGCAGAAGCAGGCGGAGAAGATGGAGGCGCTCCACTCGTCGAAGAAGGAGATCGGCTTCGGCAGCCAGATCCGGTCCTACGTGCTGCAGCCCTACCGGCTCGTGAAGGACCACCGGACCGGCCTCGAGGTCGGCAACGTGGATGCCGTCCTCGACGGCGACATCGGCGCCTTCATCGACGCCTATCTGCTCGGGACGGCCGACGCGCGGCGCCCCTAGAGGGGCGCCTGACGAGCCGCGGCGTCCGCGACGGGGCAAAGGGCCGAAGATCCCAGTCATGACGCAGAGTTCGTCTTGACTGGCCGAGAAGCGCCCGTCTATACTTCGTCGATTTTTCTCGCCGCGTTCTCCACGGAGGCTTTCGTCCGCCATGTCCCTCGCCAAAGAGCGCCTCGAGACCTTGCGGCGCCTGCGCGAGGCGGGCATCGATCCGTACCCCAACGACTTCAAGCCGACGCACACGAGCGCCGAGCTGCGGGCGCTCTACCCCGAGGGGGAGCCGGCCGGCGGCGCCGAGACCGAGGCGCGCTACGCGGTCGCCGGCCGCGTCGTCGCGCGCCGCGACTTCGGCAGGGCCACCTTCGTCACGCTGCTCGACCGGGCGGGACGGATCCAGGCGCATCTCAGGAAGGACGTCCTCGGCGAGGAGGGGTACGGCCTCCTCGACTTCGTCGACCTCGGCGACTTCCTCGGTGTGGTCGGCCCGGTCTTCCGCACGAGGACGGGCGAGCTGACGGTCAAGGCCGAGCAGTTGCGGCTCCTCGTCAAGGCGCTCCGGCCGCTGCCCGAGAAGTGGCACGGCCTCCAGGACGTGGAGACCCGCTACCGGCAGCGCTACCTCGACCTGATCTCGAACGAGCACGTCAGGCGGACGTTCCGGACGCGATCGCTCCTCGTGCAGGCGATCCGCGAGTTCTTCACGGCGCGCGACTTCCTCGAGGTCGAGACGCCGATGATGCAGCCGATCGCCGGCGGCGCGGCGGCCCGCCCGTTCGTCACGCACCACAACGCGCTCGGCATCGACCTCTACCTGCGCATCGCGCCGGAGCTGTACCTCAAGCGGCTCCTCGTGGGCGGCTTCGAGCGGGTCTTCGAGATCAACCGCAACTTCCGCAACGAAGGGGTGAGCGTCCGCCACAACCCCGAGTTCACGATGCTCGAGTTCTACGAGGCGTACGCGACCTACGAGGACCACCTGGCGCTCACCGAGACGCTCTTCGCGTACCTCGGCGACCGGGTGCTCGGGACGCGGGAGCTCACCTACCAGGGCCACCGGATCAGCCTCGAGCCCCCCTGGCGGCGGCTCACCATGGTGGAGGCGGTGTACGAACACGCCCCGGCCCCGGTGCGGGAGCGGTTCACGCCGGCCGACCTCGAGGACCCCGAGCGGCTGCGCCAGTTCGCCGAGGCCGCGGGGCTTCCCCCCTCGGCGCTCGTCGGGCGCGACTTCGCGCCGCGCAGCTGGGGGGAGCTGCTCCTCGAGTGCTTCGAGCAGCTCGCCGAGGAGCGGCTCATCCAGCCGACGTTCGTCACCCGGTTCCCGCTCGAGGTGTCGCCGCTCAGCCGCAAGTCGGTGGACGACCCGCGCTACGTGGACCGGTACGAGTACTACATCGGAGGCCGCGAGATCGGCAACGGCTTCAGCGAGCTGAACGACCCGATCGATCAGCGGGAGCGGTTCGAGGCGCAGATGCGCCGGCGCGAGCGCGGCGACGACGAGGCGCAGCGGATGGACGAGGACTTCCTGCGCGCCCTCGAGCACGGGATGCCGCCCGCGGCCGGGCAGGGGATCGGCATCGACCGGCTCGCCATGCTCTTCACCGACAGCGCCTCCATCCGCGACGTCATCCTCTTCCCGCTCCTGCGTCCCGAGGCCTAGATGCCCTTCGAGCTGTTCGTCGGGCTGCGCTACCTCAAGGCCAAGCGGAAGCAGACCTTCATCTCGGTCATCACGTTCATCTCCATGGGCGGCATCGCCCTCGGGGTGGCGGCGCTCCTCATCGTCATCTCCGTCATGAGCGGCTTCCAGGAGGACATCCGGCAGAAGATCCTCGGGATGACCGCCCATATCCAGCTCTTCCCCTTCGAGCGGGGGCTTTCGCGCGGCGCCCAGGTCGCCGACGCGGTCGAGACGGTGCCCGGCGTGGTGGCGGCCGCGCCGTTCATCGTGAACCAGGTGCTGCTCTCGACCCCCGCGTCGGTGACCGGCGCCGTCGTCTACGGGATCGATCCGGCGCGCACCGCCCGCGTGACGAACCTCGCCCAGATCATGCGGGAAGGGTCGCTCGAGGACCTTCGCGAGGGGGACATCATCCTCGGCGCCGAGCTGGCGCAGATGCTCGGGGTCGTGCCGGGCAGTCAGGTGAACGTCGTGTCGCCGACCGGCCAGCTCTCGCCGATCGGGATGGTGCCGCGGGCCAGGAGCTTCCGGGTGGTCGGGGTGTTCCGCGCCGGCAACTACGAGTACGACAGCGGCCTGGCCTACATCACGATCGCCGACGCGCAGCGCTTCTTCGACATGGAGGAGCGCGTCACCGGCGTGGAGATCCGGGTCGAGGACATCTACGGAACCGGCCGGGTGAAGGAGGCCATCGAGGCGTCGCCGGCCGTGAACGAGGCCGTCCAGGGGCCGTTCCTCACGCGCGACTGGCAGGAGCGCAACCGGAACCTCTTCTCGGCGCTCAAGCTCGAGAAGACGGCGATGTTCGTCATCCTCACGCTCATCATCCTCGTCGCGGCCTTCAACATCGTGAGCACGCTGATCATGGTCGTCATGGAGAAGCACAAGGACATCGCCATCCTCAAGTCCATGGGGGCGACCTCGCGCAGCGTCATGCGGATCTTCGTCCTCGAGGGGGTGATCATCGGCGTCGTCGGGACCGCCG
>DATCKS010000294.1:0-4063 GCA_036562265.1 Thermodesulfobacteriota bacterium
GCAGGCGCACGAACGCCTGCGTGCCGTTGAGGTAGATGGTCCCCTCCTCGAGCCGGTACTTGTCGTCCAGGGAGAAGGGGGCGACGCGCGCTGTGCTCACAGGGGCCTCCTTGTGGTTGGCCGTGCGAGTCAGGTCGCCGGACCCGGGTAGGGCCGGCAGCCCCAAAATAGCGCACTTAGGAGGCCCGGTCACGAGCGATCCAGCCGGGGGTCAGGCCTTTCCATTTTCCGTCGGAGAAGGCGGGGACCCGACCCCCTGGTCGGGGGGAGGGGCGCCGAGAAACGGGGCGCGGGCCTCCCGGCGCCCGCGCCCTGCCGGGACCGAGGGCGGCTACCGATGGCCGCCGCCGAGCCCGGCGATCTTCGCCGCCTGGCCGGTCAGCCTCAGGATGTGAAGCCCCGTGCCGGACCGATCGGCGATGTAGATGAAGCCGCGGTCGTCGACCTCGACGTTGTTGGTCTGGATGACGACGACCTCCTGGCCGGCCGGGCCGATCGGGAACGTGTCCTGGGTGGTCTTCGGGATGTAGTAGCCGACCTCCTTGGGGTTGAACGGGTCACGGATGTCGACGGCCCGCACGCCCGCGTTGAACCAGGAGACGAAGACGAGCTTCCTGTAGAAGCGCGACGTGAAGCTCTCGTTCGACGCGTGGGCGCCGAACCGCCCGCCGCGCTGGCAGAAGTCGCCCTTCTCCTCCGGCACGTTGAAGTTCGAGGTCGGCCACGGCCGCACCACGTCGGTCACGTCGACCATGAAGACCATCTGCCGGGCCTGCTGGCAGGGCCGGTTCCCGGTGGCCTCGTTGACGAGGACGACGAAGTCGCGCGGGTTGCGCTGGTTGCCCTCCCGGAGTTCCTCCACGTCCATGCCCACGACCGGGAACGTCGTGTGGGCGCCCATGAAGGCCGGCGTCTCGAGCCGGCCGATGATGGGCGTCGTGATGTCGTTCGGGTCGCCGTTGACGAGCAGGTCGCGGTCGAGGATGAGCATGAGGCCGTTCGAGCTGGTGCCGTAGCCGCAGTAGAGCCGCCCGTCGTCGTGCGGCGTGTCGGCCATGGAGATGCAGCCGTGCAGCGAGATGTTCCGCTCAGGGGTCCCGCCCGGCTCCTGTCCCGGGATCCAGAAGTTTCGGATGAACCGCGGGTCTGCCGGATTGCTCAGGTCGTACACCTGCAGCATCCGGTCGGTGTTCCAGCCCTCGAGGCCCGAGACGAGGTAGGCGAGTCCGGTGCTGCAGTCCCACCAGTTCTTGTGCGTGCCGGTGAGGTCGCCGCCCGTCGTCGGGTCCTTGATCGTGCTCACGAGCACCGGGTTCGCCGGGTCGTTGACG
The DNA here is from genome assembly GCA_036562265.1 of Thermodesulfobacteriota bacterium. Classification (GTDB taxonomy): domain Bacteria; phylum DASVDK01; class DASVDK01; order DASVDK01; family DASVDK01; genus DASVDK01. The sequence goes on from DATCKS010000294.1 coordinate 1,332, forward strand.
TTGTAGACCTCGTGGGCGGCGTTGGCCTGGGTGCGGAGCAGGTAGTACGTCCCGCCGAAGCGGCAGACCCGCGCCATCTGGGCGCCGCCGGCCTCGCCCACGCCCTCGCCTCCGCTGAGGTGCCTGAGATAAACGGGTTTGGCCGGGTTCGTCACGTCGAGGATCGAGGTGCCGTTGCTCTCCGGGAACTGATCGGGCGTGGACGACTGCCCGCCGTGATGGCCGACGTAGGCGATGTACCGCCCGTTCTGCTTCACGATGATCGGCTGGTAGGCCGAGCGTCCCTGCAGGTTGTCGAAGCCGACGAGTTCCATGTTCTTGCGCTCGGCGCCGCGTCCCGGTTTCGAGTTTTTCGACGCGGCCGTGTCGACGAAGCCCGGCGCGGCAAGCAGGACGGCCGGGGCGGGTGGTGCCGCTCGCGCATGCCCGGCCACCGGGCGCGCGCGAGGTCGACGGTGATCCGTCGCCCGGCGGCGACGGCTCCGGTAGACGCCGTCGTACGGGTCGCTCGGCGCTTCCGCCGGCCCACGTCGAGGCAGACCGGCTCGCGGTAGAGCGGGGAGATCGTGGTCGGCTCCGGCCGCGTGTCGCGGATGGCCATGAAGAGCGGCTCGGTGCCGATGTACGCGACGATCGCCACGTCCGTGCGGCGAACGCGAGCCATCGCCTCTCGCTCGTGGTCGGTGATGGGGCCGGCGCTGTTGCGGTAGATGAGGGTGAAGCCGCTGTCGAGGCGGAAGAGGTAGGCGATCGTCCCCTCGGTGATGACGCGCGGATCGAAGGTCCCCCTGGCCCGGATGGCCGCCTCGGCTGCCGCCGCGAACACGGCGCTCGCTCCGGAAACCCCCTCGAAGGGGACCGCGCTCGACGGCGGCGCGCCACACTCCGTCAGGCACATCGTCTCTCGCCTCCTTCAAGCCGCCGGCCGAAGTTGTCCGGATTTAGAACAGCGTCATGGCGCTAGATTCCGCAACTATCGCGGGTGGAATCGACGGGGCTTGTCAACATGTGCTGATATTATCAAATCGCTTTTTATGACCGTCTCGCGTCACGACAGTACGCGCGCCGCGGTTGTGACGTCAAGCGAAAAGGGGCGAGGAACCGGGGCTCGGGCTAGACTTCAGCTCGATCAGGCCTGGCAAACGCTCTCTCCGGGAGGCCCGTGCATGACCAGCGCTCCGTCCGGCATCGCCCCCGGCTCGGCCTCGGCCTTCCCTCGGGCCGAGTTCGACGCCCGGATCGCCGCGGCCCGGCGGCTCATGGCCGCCCGGGGCCTCGACCTCGTCCTCGTCACCGCGCCCGAGAACGTCTTCTACCTGACGGGACAGCAGACGCCCGCCTGTCATGCGTTCCAGGGGTTCTTCCTCCCGGCGGAGGGGGAGCCGTTCCTCCTCGTGCCGCGACTCGAGCACGCCAACGCGCTCGCCAATACCTACCTGTCGGAGGTGACGACCTACGAGGAGAGCGTGAAGCCGGCGGTCGCGGTGGCGGCGCTCCTCGCCGAGCGGGGCTGGCTCGGACGGAAGGTCGCCATCGACCGCCAGAGCCGGTTCCTGACGATCGCCGCCCACGACAGCCTCGTCGCGGCGCTCGGCCCGCTCGCCGACGCGACCGGCCTCGTCGAGTCGCTGCGCCTCGTCAAGTCCTCCGCCGAGCAGATCGCCATCGAGGAGGCGGCCCGGTTCGCCGAGGCCGGGATGCGCGCCGGCCTCGCGGCCGTCAGGGCCGGCGCGTCGGAGAACGCCGTGGCGGCGGCCATGCTCGCGGCGGCGATCGAGGCGGGCAGCGAGCACGTCGGCCTCGAGCCGCTCGTCGCCTCGGGGCCGCGCTCGGGCGTCCCGCGGACGACGTGGCGGCGCCGGACCATGCAGCCGGGCGATGCCGTCCTGCTCGAACTGGCCGGCTGTTACGACCGCTACCACGCCGCCCTCGCGCGCACCGCCTGGATCGGCCGCGCGCCGGAGCGGGCGCGGCGCATGATGGCCGCCTGCGAGGAGGCGCTGGCCGCGGCCCTCGACGCCATGAAGCCGGGCGTGACCTGCGAGGCGGTCCACGCCGCCTGCCGGGCGGTCATCGACCGCTACGGCTACGGGGACCACGCCCCCCGGCGCGCCGGCTACAGCATCGGGATCGCCTTCGCGCCCGACTGGGGGGAGGGGCACATCCTCTCGCTCTCGGCCGGCGTCACGCGGGAACTCGAGCCCGGCATGGTGTTCCACCTGTCGCCGGTCCTGCGCGACCACGGGAGGTTCGCGGTGGGCGTCGGCGAGACCGTCGTCGTCACCGAGCGCGGCAGCCGGCCGCTCGGCCAGCTCTCGCGCGGCCTCGTCGAGGTCTAGCGCGCGGGGCGCGTCAGGCCGCCCGGCGAGCCGGAGGGCGCTCCGGCGGCGTTTCCGCGAGCACCGAGCCGACGAGGAGGCCGGCGCCGGCGAGCCAGGCCGCGAACGCCGCCACGTGCCCGTACTCCCAGCGTCTCCGCAGCCGGAGATAGGCCTCGGGCGCCATCTCCGGCGCCGTGCGCAGCACCTCGCCCCACTGGGCGTTCACCGGTTGCACCAGCGCGAACCAGAGGCCGAGCGACAAGACCAGGCAGAGGAGGCCCAACAGCGTGTACCCGAAGCTCGGGCGGCCGCGGAGCCGCAGCGCCACCACGGCCGCGACCAGGACGGCGCCCACCTGGACGAGCGCGCCGAACGGCCCGTAGAGGCGGTAGAGCGTGCTCGTGACGGCGG
>DATCKS010000299.1:0-8280 GCA_036562265.1 Thermodesulfobacteriota bacterium
CCAGGCCTCCACGGTGGCGCGGAAGGCGGACACCATGATCCAGACCGAGACGAGCATGGCGAGGCTGACCGCCAGGGCCGCCACGGTGGCCGCGTTGCGGCGAAGCCCCTGGACGAAGTGATCGGCCGCCAGGCGCGCCGCCGGCCCCCCGAGGCGGCCGACCAGCGGCCGCGCCGCGCGCCCGACCGCGAGGACGAGGATCGGCGCCACGAGGAGCGCCGCCACGATGACGACGAGGGCCGCGCCGTAGCCGCCGAGCGGCCGGCCGTGCCAGGGAGGAAGCGCCGCGAGCAGGCCGGCGAGCGCGAGGATCGCGAGACCGGCCAGGGCGAGCCGCCGGGCGCGTTGCCGCCCGGCCCGACCGGCGTCGCCCGGGGCCGCGCCGAGCGCGATCGGCTCCCTCGGCGGCACGCCGGCCGCGGCGCGCGCCGGCGCAAGCGCCGCCGCCGCCGACACGAGGACGCCGACGGCGACCCCGAGGAGGAGGTCTCCCGCGCCGACCCGCAACCGCTCGACCGGCGCGTGGAGGTAGAGGACCGACACGGTCCTCGCCATGGCGCCGAGCGTCCCCTTCGCGAGGGCGAGGCCGAGGAGGACGCCGAGGAGCCCGCCGGCCGCGCCGTAGACGACCCCCTCGGCCAGGAAGGCCGCCTCGACGCCGCGCCGCGAGACGCCGATGGCCCGGAGGATCCCGATCTCCCGGCGGCGCTGCACCACGGAGAAGGTGAGCGTGTTGTACACGAGGAGGACGCCGACCAGGAGCGCGATGAGGGAGAGGATCGTCAGGTTGAGCTGGAAGGCGTCGAGCATCTGGTCGACCTGACCGCTCCGCTCGATGGGCCGGTCGACGACCACGCCGTCGGGCAGCGCCGCGGCGAGGCGCGCGCGCACGGCATCGGCGTCCGCCCCCTCGCGGAGGGTGAGCGCCACGGCGTCGAGGCGTCCCACGCGGTCCAGGAGCGGCTGGGCCGCCGCGAGGTCCATGACCGCCACCGTCCGCTCGAGGAAGCCCGACGCGCTGCCGCCCCGCTCGCCCTCCGCCTCGGCCGGCACGAGGAGGCCCCGGATGCGCAGCGACACGCGCCGCGAGCCGGCGAGGACCTCGAGGCGATCGCCGACGCGCAGCCCGCGCCCCTCCGCGAAGCGCTGCGTGACGAGGAGGGCGTCGTCCTCGCCGAGGAAGCCCCCGTCCTCGCCGTCGCCGCCCGCCGCGTCGATCGACGCGGTCGTCGGGCGCGAACTGAGGACGTCGATGCCGTAGACGAGGAGGATCTCCCGCGCCGCGTCGGCGGTGACGACGGTCCCCACCACCTGCGGCTCGGCGCGGGCGACCGCCGGGTCGGCCTCGATGCGCGGCAGGAGGGTCTCGTCGAGGCCGAAGCCGGGTCGCGAGACGGTCAACTGGGCGCTCCCGGCGAAGAGGTCGAGGCTCGTGGCGAACGCCTCGGTGATGCTCACGTTGGCGAGCCGCACCGCGAGGAACACGCCGACGCCGATGGCGATGCCGGCCAGGGTGAGGAGGCTTCGCCCCTTGTGCGCCGCCAAGGACGGCCAGGTGACGCGACGGACCAGCGCCGGAAGCCCCTTCATCGCGCGACGGCCGCCGCGTCCTCGACGACCTCGCCGTCGCGCATGCGGACCACCCGGTCGGCCGCGGCCGCCACCTCGGGGCTGTGGGTCGCGAGGATGACCGTGCGCCGCCCGTCGCGCGCCAGTCCGGCGAAGAGCGCCGTCAGGGCCTGCGAGGCGCGGGTGTCGAGGTTCCCGGTCGGCTCGTCGCCGAGGAGGAGCGGCGGGTCGTTCGCCAGGGCGCGCGCGACCGCCACCCGCTGCTGCTCGCCCCCCGAAAGCTGCGCCGGCCGGTGTCCCGCCCGGTGGGCGAGGCCGACCTCCTCGAGGAGGCGAGCGACGCGCTCGCGCACGGCGGCGGCCGGCCGGCCGTCGATCTGCATCGGAAGCGCGACGTTCTCCGCGACCGTCAGGCTCGGCAGGAGGTTGAAGAACTGGAACACGAAGCCGACCGTCCGCCGGCGGTAGCGGGTCAGCGCGTCGTCGTCGAGCGCGCCGAGCGAGACGCCGCCCACGACGATCTCGCCGCGGGTCGGCCGATCGAGGGCGCCGATGAGGTTGAGGAGGGTCGACTTGCCGCAGCCCGACGGCCCCACGAGCGCGAGGAACGTCCCCGGCGCGACGTCGAGGCTCACGCCGCGTACCGCCTCCACCCTGAGATCCCCCGACAGGTACACCTTGCTGACGTCGCGGACGGAGACGGCGGGCTCGAGCGGCACGCGGGAAGTGTAGCAGGGCCGCCTCGTGCCGGCGGTTGGCAAACGCTGGTATACTGGTCTTCGAGACCAGTCGTGGGAGGACGCGTCATGCCGCACCGGCTCGAGCGAGACCTCGTCGACCCGCAAACGTACCGCCTGGTCCGCACCGACGAATACCTCTGGCGCGAAGCCCGCGCCCTCGGGGTGTCGCGCCGCCGCCTGCTCGGCCTCGCAGCCGCCTCGGCCGGTCTGGCCGCAGGGCTGGGGCTTCGGCCCTCCCGCGCGGCGGCGGGCGAGGCGGCGAGCCCGGTCGTCAAGGCCGCGCCGCCGGAACTCTTCAACCGGTACGGCAGCAACCTCGAGATGCGCTGGGAGCAGATGTACGGCCGCGGCTACGTGGTGCCGAACGGGCTCTTCTTCGTTCGCAACCACACGAAGACGCCGCAGATCGAGGCCGGTACCTGGACGCTGACCGTCGACGGCAGCGGCGTCTCGAAGCCGCTCACCCTGACCTACAACGACCTCCTCAAGCTCCCCTCGGTCTCGGTCGTGCGCTACGTCGAGTGCGCCGGCAACGGCCGCAGCTTCTTCGAGCAGGCGTACGGCAAGCGGGCGCAGGGGACGCAGTGGAAGCTCGGCGCCGTCGGGGTCGCCGAGTGGACGGGCGTGCGCCTTTCCGAGATCCTCGATCGTGCCGGCGTGAAGCCGACCGCGCGCGACGTGATGCCGGCCGGCCTCGACGACCTCAAGGTGCGCCGCCCGATGCCGATCGCCAAGGCGATGGCCGACGACACGCTCGTCGTCTACGCCATGAACGGCGAGACCCTCCCGCCCGACCACGGCTTCCCGGCCCGGCTCCTCGCGCCCGGCTGGATCGGCGTCCAGAACGTGAAGTGGCTCGGCCGCATCGAGGTGTCGGACGAGCCGCTCTTCTCGCCCTGGAACACCGACAGCTACGTCCTGATCGGCCCCGACTACCAGGCGCAGCCGCCGTCCAAGGGGCCGGTGCTCACGTCGCAGAACGTCAAGAGCGCCCTCGAGTTCGCCTGGGACGCGCGCGTGCCGGCGGGCCGCTACGTGCTGACGGGGCGAGCCTGGGCGCCCGCGAGGATCGCGAAGGTGGAGGTGAGCGTCGACGGCGGGCCGTGGCAGATCGCCTCGCTCGGCGAGCCGAACATCGCCGGCGCCTGGGTGCGGTTCCGGTTCGACTGGGACGCGCGCCCCGGCCGGCACGCCATTCGCCTGCGCGCCACCGACGAGGCCGGCAACACGCAGCCCGAACGGGTGCCGTGGAACGACCAGGGCTACCTCTACAACGGCGTGGTCGAGCACCCGATCACGGTCACCTAGGCCGGATGCGCCGTTCGCTCCGCCTGGCGGCGGCGCTCGCCGCCGTCGTGCTCCTCCTTGCCGCCGCCCCCGGCCGCGCGGCCGCGGCCGGGGGCGTCACCGTAACGGTGAAGGCGGGAGACCTCTTCTTCGATCCGAAGGCGCTCGAGGTCCCGGCCGGCGACGTGACGTTCACCGTCGTGAACGAAGGGGCGATCGAGCACAACTTCGTCGTCCGGGACGCCAGCGGGGCCACCGTGGCCGAGATCCCGGTCATCGCCCCCGGCGCCACCGAGCGGGTCACGGCGCGGCTCGCGGCCGGCGCCTACCGCATCGTCTGCACCTTTCCGGGCCACACCGAGGCCGGGATGACCGGGACGCTCACGGTCGAGTAGCAACGTCCGTCTCACCCCGGCCGCCGGCGTCTCACGGCGTCCGCGGTCGCCTGTCCCCTTGACACGGCCTCGACGCGCCTGCGAGATCTACGCCGTCGATCCCGACGGCGGCCCCGCCGTGAAGGTCACGAGCACCCCCAGGGCCCAGGAGTCTCTCACCGGCATCGTCTCCTAGCCGAAGGCGCGGCGCCGGTCGTCCGGCCGGCGCCGCGGACGCCCTCCTCCCGGTCTCCCGCCTGCTACCATGGGGTGCCGGCGAACCCCACGGCAATTCGAGGAGCGGAGATGACCGCAAGTCGAGCGGGCACCCTGACCCTGGGCGGCGACCTCGTCGTGAACCGCATGGGATTCGGCGCCATGCGCCTCACCGGGCCTGGCGTCTTCGGCCCGCCGGCCGACCGCGACGAGGCGAAGCGCGTCCTGCGCCGTGCGCTGGACCTCGGCGTGACCTTCGTCGACACGGCCGACTCGTACGGTCCCGCCGTGTCCGAGGAGCTGATCGCCGAGGCGCTCCACCCCTATCCGCCCGGGCTCGTCATCGCCACCAAGGGGGGGCTCGAGCGGCCGGGCCCCAACCGCTGGACGCCGAACGGCCGGCCCGAGCACCTGCGCCGCGCGCTCGAGGGCAGCCTGCGGCGCCTCAAGGTCGATCGGATCGACCTCTGGCAACTCCACCGCATCGATTCGAAGGTGCCGGCCGACGAGCAGTTCGGCCTGCTGGCCGAGTTCGTGCGCGAGGGGAAGGTGCGGCACGTCGGCCTGTCGGAGGTCGGTGTCGCGGAGATCGAGCAGGCGCGCCGGGTGGTCCCGATCGCGTCGGTGCAGAACCGCTACAACGTCTTCGACCGGCAGTGGGAGGACGTGGTCGCCTTCTGCGAGCGCGAGCGGATCGCCTTCATCCCCTGGTACCCCCTCGGCGCCGGCTCGCTCGAGACGGCGCGGCTCGAGGCGGTGGCGCGCCGGCGCGGCGCCACGCCGATGCAGGTGGCGCTGGCCTGGCTCCTCGCCCGCTCGCCGGTCATGCTGCCCATCCCGGGGACCTCGAGCGTCGCGCACCTCGAGGAGAACGTCGCCGCCGCCGCGATCGCGCTCGGCGAGGACGACCTGCGGGAGCTCGCCGGCACGTAACGGCGCTTCGCCCCGCCGGGCGGGCCCCAGGGTCGGGAGCGGACGCTCCGCGACACGCGACCCGTGGCTCGGGTACCTGCCCGGGAAGGGCGTCTACGCCGGCCTCGCCGCCCGCTGCCGCTCCGCGTAGCCTGCGAACGCCCGCCCGGCCAGCACGTCCGCCGTGGACACGATGCGCACGCCCCGCTCGCGCCAGGCCTCGAGCAGGCGCGCCCCCTCGTCGGCGCGGATCGGCGCCACGGCGTCCTCGACCACGGCGATGGCGAGGCCGCCCCGGGCGAGCAGCCCCTCGACCGCGTACCGGTCGCAGACGTCGAGCGCCACGCCGTAGACGACCACCGCCTCGGGCGCGAGCGTGTCGAGCACGACGCCAACGTTCGGGTTCGTGAAGACGTCGAACTCCTCCTTGAGGAGCACGATCTCGCCCGTGTGCCGACGCACCGACTCGGCCAGCTCGTCCGGCGGGTATGGCCGGCTCTCGATCACGAGCGGGTTGCGGGGCGCCGTGGCCGGGACCTTCTCGGCGCCCGGCGTGCCGCGCAGGCAGTGGGGCGGGAAGGTCGAGCGGAAGTCCGGCGGCGGGGTCAGCTCCCGGTGGTGCAACTCGTGCGCGTCCGCCGACGCCACGATCCGGACCCCCTCCCGCCGGGCGTACTCCGTGAGCGCGGCGAGGTTCGACAGGAGCCGCTCCGCACCCGGCACGTAGAGCTTCCCGTCCGGCATCATGAAGTCGACCTGGGTGTCGACGTCCCAGAAGATCGTCCGCATCGCGTCTCCTCCGCTACGCCGGGGGCTCGACCGGGTCGAGCCCGATCCGGAGTCGCTTGTTGATCCTGCCCTTGCTCTCGTGGCCGATCACCCGCACGTTTCCCACCTCGCGCGTCGAGCGGACGTGCGTGCCGCCGTCGGCCTGAAGGTCGAGGCCGGCGATCTCCACCACGCGCACCTGCGTGATCCCCTCGGGCAGCAGGTTCACCTTCGTGCGGATCAGGTCCGGGATCGCGAAGGCCTCCTCGCGCGGCAGGATCCGCACGGAGATGGGGCGATCGGCCGCCACTTCGGCGCGGAGCTTGGCGTCGATCTCCTCCTTGAAGGAGGCGCTCATCGATTCCAGCTCGAAGTCCATCCGCGCCTCGAGCGGCTTCATGTTCCCGCCCGTCACGCGGGCCCCGTAGTCGCGGAAGATGACGGCCGCGAGCATGTGGAGCGCCGTGTGCGTGCGCATGAGGGCGTAGCGCCGGGCCCAGTCGATCTCGCCGCGCACGCGGCTGCCGACCGGCGGCAGGCCGCCCGCGAGACGGTGGAGGTACCGGCCGTCCCGCTTCACCACCTCGACCACCTTCGCCTCGCCGCCGTCCCAGGTGAGCGTCCCCTCGTCGTGCGGCTGCCCGCCCGCCGTGGCGTAGAAGACCGTGCGGTCGAGGACCACGGCGTCGCCGACGACCTCGACCACGGAGGCGTCCATCGTGCGCGCGTAGCTGTCGGTCTGATGGATGAGCTCGGTCATCGCCCTCCTCCTCCGCCGTCACAGGAGCCGCCCCTGGCCCTTCGGCCCCGCCAGAGGCACCCGGCCCTCGAGGACCGGGTAGTGCTCGACCAGGGTCGGCTCGCAGGCGGCGCGGAGCGGCTGGCCGAGCTTCGGCTTCATCATCAGCGCGTTGGCCACCGACGCGCCGCGGAAGTGATTGTTGAAGTAGACGTAGACCCGTTCGGCCCGGTCCGAGGCGCCGAGGATCGCGTCGACGAACGAGTCGAGCTCGTCGTCCGAGTACAGGTAGTGGTAGCGCTCCGGCCCGGCGTCCTTCTTCCACCAGGCCTCGGCGTTGCGGCCGTGGAACCGGAAGTAGCCGATACCCCCGCGCACCGCCAGCGGTTGCCGCACCGAGGTTGCGAACTTCGGCTCGTCGATCTGCGCCCACCCGGCCCGGTGCCGCAGGAGCAGCTCCTCCGTCGCCTCCTCCGCGTCGCTCCAGGAGCGGTGGCGCAACTCGACCGTCACCGGGAAGTCCGCGAGCGCCGTGAGGAGGCCGTCCAGCATCCGCTCCGACTCGGGCGTCCGCTTGAAGGACGCGGGGAACTGCGCGAGCACGCTCCCCAGCTTGCCCGCCTCGGCCAGGGGGGACACGGAGCGCTTGAAGGCGTCGAGATCGTCGCGCACGACGGCGGCCGGCTTTCCGGTGGCCGCCTCGTACATCTTCGGGTGCGTGAACTTCTGGTAGAGCTTGACCGAGAAGTCGAAGCGGTCGGGCGTCCTCGCCGCCCAGGCCTGCGTCGTCTCGGGCGGCACCTGCCGGTAGAAGGTGACGTTCACCTCCACCGTGTCGAAGCGCTCGGCGTAGTACGCCAGCTCGTCCTTCGTGCCGCGGGGATAGAACACCCCGGTCCAGCGGTCGTCGCCGCGTGGGTAGTGCCAGCCGGAGGTGCCGACGCGGATCCGCTCGGGGCGAGGCATGCCCTGATTGTAGTCCGCGGCGCGCCTACCCCTCCTTGCGGTAGGTGGCGGTCACGACCGTGTGGATGCCGCCCCGGACGTTGAAGTCCCCGATGACGGTCATCTCGCGCGGCTGGACGGCCGCCACCAGGTCGTCGAGGATCCGGTTGGTCACCGCCTCGTGGAACGCCCCCTCGTCGCGGAACGACCAGAGGTAGAGCTTCAGGCTCTTCAGCTCGACGCAGGTCCGGTCCGGGACGTAGCGGATCCGGATCGTGGCGAAGTCGGGCTGCCCGGTCATCGGGCAGACGCAGGTGAACTCCGGGCACTCGAAGCTGATCTCGTAGGGCCGCTCCGGCTTCGGGTTCGGAAAGGTCTGAAGCTCCTTGCTGGGACGGGTCGGCATGGCGAGATGGTAGCGCACCGCCGGCGTCGAAACGTGCGGTGCAGCGCGCGGCCGATCGATCTCGCGCATGACGGAAAGGCGTTGACGTGCCGAGAGCGTCCGCATAGATTGCGCGTCGCCGGAACGGTCCCTGCTCATCCGAGCAGGGTCGGTGTCTCCCGGTCGCTCACAACAGTCCTTCTTCGCCCTCATCGCCACCGGTGATGCGAGCATCGCCGCGGCCAAGGCCAACGGCGGCATCACCGAGGTGTCGGCCGTCGATCACACGGCCAGGAACATCCTCGGCATCTACGGGGAGTTCTGCACGATCGTGAAGGGGCGTTA
>DATCKS010000301.1:0-7026 GCA_036562265.1 Thermodesulfobacteriota bacterium
GGCCGGCTCGACGAGGCGGCGATCCGCACCTGGATCCGCAACCGCTTCGCCTACCAGCGGATCATCCCGCTCAAGGACGCCGCCATCCTGTCGAACTGCCCGGTCCTCGAGGTGCGCAGGATCTGGATCCGGCGCATCACCGATCACGACGGCGTGGCGGGTTCGCCCGACTCGCCGAACGGCGGCCTCGAGGCCTGGCTGCTCCTCGGCGAGGCGGCCGGCATCCCGCGCGAGGCGATGCTCGACGAGCGGCAGGTGCTCCCCGGGGTTCGCTTCGCCTGCGAGGCTTACCTCAACTTCTGCCGGCAGCGGCCGTGGATCGAGGCGGTCGCCGCCTCGCTCACGGAACTCTTCGCCCCCGACCTCATGGCCGTGCGGCTTGCCGCCTTCGAGCGATTCTACCCGTGGGTCGAGGCCCGAGGGTTGCGCTATTTCCGCAACCGCCTCACGCAGGCGCCGCGGGACAGCCGCGAGGCGCTCGACCTCGTGCGGCGATGGTGCGTCACCGCGGAGCAGCAGCAGGCGGCCGTCGACGCGCTCGTCTTCAAGTGCGACCTCCTCTGGTCCATGCTCGACGCGATCGACCGGGCCTGCGCCGATCGCCCCGCGCGGGCGGTCGACACCGCCGGCAGCGCGGCGTGAGCCTCCCGGCCGGCCCCTTGCGGCTCGCGCGCCGCGCGAAGCTGCGCCTCGACCCGGTGCGGCGAAAGCCGCTCCTCCTCGTGCCCGAGGGGGTCCTCGTCCTCAACCGGACGGCGCACGAGATCGTGAGGCGGATCGACGGCACGCGGACGGCGGCCGATCTCGCGGCGGAGCTGACGGCGGCGGCTGGCGGCGAGGCGCGCGTCGCGGCGGAGGTGCGCGCCTTCCTCGAGCGTCTCGCCGCGAAGGGACTCCTCGAGGAGGTCGGGGGCGCCGCACCCGGTGCGGGCGCGGCGCCGCGAGGGTGACCGATGCGGGGCTACTCGGTCTCCGTCCAGTCGGCCACGTACGCGGTGACCTCGGCGCTCGCCCCGACCTCCTCGAACTCCGGCGTCTCCCAGGTCAGCTCTCGATCGTCCATGCCTGCCTCCTCGGCGGGAGCCGAAACCGTGGTCCCCACGGCCCGGCCCGCCGTCCGTAGGATACTCCGCCCGCGACGCACTGGGAACGGGAGACGATGACCCACCCCTTCTCCCTGGTGGCCGAGCTCACCTACGCCTGCCCGCTGCGCTGCCCGTACTGCTCGAACCCCGTCTCCCGGCCGCGCGGGGAGGAACTCCCCGCCGAGGTCTGGGGTCGCGTCGTCGACCAGGCGGCCGCCCTCGGCGTCGTGCAGGTCCACCTCTCGGGCGGGGAGCCGACGCTGCGCCCCGATCTCCTCGTGGACGTCGTGGCGCGCGCAGCCCGCCACGGGCTCTACACGAACCTGATCACGTCGGCCTACCGCCTCGACGAGGCGCTCCTTGCGCGGCTTGCGGCCGCCGGCCTCGACCACGTGCAGATCAGCCTGCAGGACGCCGACCCCGCGTCGGCCGACCGTCTCGCCGGCACGGCGAGCCACGCGCGCAAGCTCGACGCGGCGCGTCGCGTCAAGGCGCGGGGTCTCCCGCTCACGCTCAACGTGGTGCTCCACCGGCACAACCTCGACCGGATCGAGGCGATCATCGCCCTGGCCGAGTCGCTCGGGGCCGACCGGCTCGAGCTGGCGAACGCCCAGTACTACGGCTGGGCGCTCGCGAACCGTCCCTGGCTCTTGCCGACGCGAGCCCAGATCGAGCGGGCCTTCGCGGTCGTCGAGGCGGCGAGGCGGCGGATCGGCCCCCGCATGCAGGTGATCCACGTCGCGCCGGACTACTTCACGGGCGAGCCGAAGCCCTGCATGGACGGCTGGGCGCGGCGCCACCTGACGGTGACGCCCGACGGCCGCGCCCTCCCCTGCCCCGCCGCGGGCGACATCACGACGCTCGCGTTTCCGTCGGTGCGCGAGCGGGCGCTCGCATGGATCTGGTTCGAGTCGGCCGCCTTCAACGCCTACCGGGGCGACGCGTGGATGCAGGAGCCGTGCAGGTCCTGCCCGAGAAAGGGGATCGACTTCGGCGGCTGCCGCTGCCAGGCGTTCGCCCTGGCCGGCGACGCCGCGGCGGCCGACCCCGCCTGCCGGTGGTCGCCGCACCACCGCGTCGTCGTCGAGGCGGTGGCCGCGGCCGAGGCCAAAGGCCCGTCGGCGGCGAACGTGCGCGACCGGACCGCCCCCCGACAGGTCGGCCGGCGGTCGCGTCCCCCCTGCTAGACTCTTGGGGGGAGGATCCCGGATGCCGCTTGCGGAATCGATGGCGACCCTCGCCGACCAGATCCTCGAGGATCGCTGGAAGACCTCGCCGGTCACGGCCACCCTCGACGGCGTGCACCGGTACGACCGGGAACTCGACGAGGTCGACGCCGACGCGCTGGCCGACGCGGCGGCGCGCCAGCGGGCCTGGCTCGCCCGCCTCGCGGCCATCGACCGGGCCGCGCTGCCGATCGAGGCGCGCCTCGATCACGCCGTCCTCACCGGGTATCTCGAAGCGGCGATCGACGCCTACGAGCACGTCCGGGCCTGGCAGAAGGACCCGAGCGGCTACGCGACCACCGCCCTCTACGGCGTCTTCCCGCTCGCGCTGCGCACGTTCGCGCCGGTCGAGACGCGCGCCGAGGCGGCGGCGTCGCGCCTCGCGCAGGTCCGGCGGCTCCTCGAGCAGGCGCGCGCGAACCTCGAGAGCGCCACCTCCGGGCGCGTCTCGCCGCGGCTCTTCACCGAGACCGCCATCGAGGTCGTCCGGGGCGGCCAGGCCTTCTTCGCCGAGGTCGTGCCGCGCCTCGCCGAGTCGCTCGCGTCGCACGCGCTCAAGCGGCAGCTCCTCGAGGCCAACGCCGACGCCATGGCGGCCTTCGCCGACTACCTCGAGTGGCTCCGGAGCGTCCACCTGCCGCGTTCCACCGGCAACTTCGCCATCGGGCGCGAGGCCTTCGACCTCAAGCTGCGCGCCGAGCACGGCCTGCCGTACGACGCCGAACAGCTCGACGCCATCGGCCGCGAGGCGATGGAGCAGACCGAACGGAGCCTCGCCGCGCTCGCGCGCACGATCGACCCGAACCGGAGCTGGATGGAGCAGGTCGAGGCGCTCAAGCGCGACCACCCCACCGCCGCGGGGCTCCTCGACACGTACCGCGCCGAGATGGCCCGCGCCCGCGCGTTCGTCGTCGAGCACGGGCTCGCCACGCTGCCGCCGGACGAGTCGCTCGAGGTGGTCGAGACGCCGGTCTTCGAGCGGCCGCTCGTCCCCTACGCGGCCATGATGCCGCCGGCGCCGTTCGACGCGGAGCAGAAGAGCCTCTTCTACGTGACGCCGGTCGACACGACGCGGCCCGAGACCGAGCAGTGGGAACAGCTCAAGGGCCACTCGACGTACGCCATCCCGGTGACCGCCCTGCACGAGGCCTATCCGGGGCACCACCTTCAGATCTCCCGGGCCAACCGGATCGCGTCGAAGGTGCGCCGGGTGGTGTCGACGCCGGTCTTCGTGGAGGGCTGGGCCCTCTACTGCGAGGAGATGATGTACGAGGCGGGCTACTATCCCGACCCGCGCGTACGCCTCTTCCAGCTCAAGGACCTGCTCTGGCGCGCCTGCCGCGTGGTGATCGACGTCGGCCTGCACTGCATGGGGATGACGCCGGCCGAGGCGGTGGACCTGCTCGTCACGCGGGCCCACCTCGAGCGCGCCAACGCGGAGACCGAGGTCCGCCGCTACTGCGCCACGCCGACGCAGCCGATGTCCTACCTGATCGGCCGGCGCGAGATCCTCGCCCTGCGCGACGCCTACCGGGACCGGGGCGGCAGGCCGTTCGCACTCGGCGCCTTCCACGACGCGATCCTCTCGTACGGCAGCATCCCCGTCGGCCTGATCCGCGAGGCCGTCCTCGCCAGGCAGGCCGGGAAGCGCGCATGAGCGACGTCGCCGCCCACGCGCGCATCGCCGAGATCCAGGCGGCGCTTCGCGAGGCGGGCCTCGACGGCTGGCTCTTCGCCGTCTTCCGCGGGTCGGACCCGATCGCGTCGGCGGTCCTCGGGCTCCCCCCCGGCCACGAGTCGCGGCGGTGGTTCTACTACGTCCCGGCCGAGGGGCGTCCCGGGAAGCTCGTCCACGCGATCGAGGCGGGCCGGCTCGACGCCCTGCCCGGCGAGCGCACGCTCTACGCGAGCTGGCAGGCGCTGCACGAGGGACTCCGCACCCTCCTCGCCGGCGCGCGGCGGGTCGCCATGCAGTACTCGCCGATGAACGCCATCCCGTACGTCTCGCGGGTGGATGCCGGCACGGTCGAGCTGGTCCGCGCGGTCGGCTGCGAGGTCGTCTCGTCGGCCGACCTGGTGCAGCGGTTCGAGGCGATCTGGACGCCCGAGCAGGCGGCGAGCCACATGCGTGCCGCCGCGGCGCTCCGCGCCGTCATCGACGCCGCCTTCGACGAGGTCCGCCGCGCGGTGCAGGGCGGCCGGCGGCTCGACGAGTACGGGCTCCAGCAGTTCATCCTCGACGAGTTCGGCCGCCGCGGCCTCACGACCGACCACCCGCCCGGCGTCGCCGTCGGCGCCAACACCGCCGACCCCCACTACGGCCCCGGTCCCGACCGGTCGGCCGAGATCCGCGAGGGTGACATCCTGCAGCTCGACATCTGGGCGCGCGAGGCGGCCTCGTCCGACTCGATCTACGCGGACATCACCTGGACCGCGGCGGTCAGCCGTACGGTTTCGGCCGAGCACGCCCGCATCTTCGAGCTGGTGCGTCGCGCGCGGGATACCGGCATCCGGCTCGTCGCCGAGCGGGTCGCGGAGGGGCGCCCGGTCCACGGCTACGAGGTCGACGACGCCGTCCGGTCGGTCATCCGCGAGGCCGGGCTCGCCGACCGGTTCGTCCACCGCACCGGCCACTCCATCGGCCGGCTCGTGCACGGCAACGGCGCGAACGTGGACAACTTCGAGACGAGGGACGAGCGGCGACTCCTGCCGGGGACCGGCTTCTCCATCGAGCCCGGCGTCTACTTCGAGGGGCGCTTCGGCGTGCGCAGCGAGGTCGACGTCTACATCGAGCCCGGCGACGGCACGCGCGGCCCCAGGGCCGTCGTCACGGGCGAGCCGATCCAGACCGAGGTCGTGGCGCTCCTCTGACGGAACGTGGAGGGACCAGAGATGCTCACGGTGAACTGGGACGCGGTGCCGGCCGAACGGATCAACGACGCGATCACCCGGCGGCTCG
Source organism: Thermodesulfobacteriota bacterium (assembly GCA_036562265.1). GTDB lineage: Bacteria > DASVDK01 > DASVDK01 > DASVDK01 > DASVDK01 > DASVDK01. Next base: position 5,271 of record DATCKS010000301.1, read on the forward strand.
TGACCGGCGAGAAGGTGATGCTCTGCCGATGGACCATGCGCGCGGGGGCGGTCGTGCCGGCCCACAGCCACCCGCACGAGCAGGTCGCCTGGATGCTGAGCGGGACGATGCGGATGCGCGTGGGGGACCGGTGGCTCGACTGCCGGGCCGGCGACGTCGTGGTCATCCCCGGCGGGACCGAGCACGAGGCGACCTTCCCGACCGACTGCGAGGTGGTCGACGTCTTCTCGCCGCCCCGCGAGGACATGCTCGCGAAGAGCGAGACGTATCTCACCCGGGGTTGACGCGGTCGGGCCTCGACGCGTTCCCGCACGGAACGCACAAAGGCCTGACCCCTTGTGACGTGGCGCGCTTGGCAAGCGCGCCGGGGGTGTCTACACTCTCGTTCCCACGGTGCGCCTCCTCCGCGCCCTCGCCTCGCGCAACTACCGCCTGTTCTTCGCGGGCCAGGGCATCTCCCTCATCGGCGGGTTCATGACGCGGGTCGCGTCGGCGTGGCTCGTCTACCGTCTGACCGACTCGCCGTTCCTGCTCGGGCTCGTCAGCTTCGCCTCGACCATCCCCACCTTCGTCCTCGGGCCGCTGGTGGGTCCGCTCGTCGACCGGTCGAACCGCATCGGCCTGGTCATCGGCGCGAAGGTGCTCTCCATGCTCGTCTCGCTCGCGCTCGCCGTCCTCGCCTTCTCGGGCGCGATCGAGGTCTGGCACATCGCGGTCCTGAACCTCTGCCAGGGGCTCATCGACGTGGTCGAGGTGCCGGCGCGCCAGTCGCTCGTCGTCGACCTGGTCGAGCGGCGCGAGGACCTGCCGAACGCCATCGCCCTCAACTCCTCCCTCTTCAACGCGGCCCGCCTCGTCGGGCCGTCCATCGGGGGGCTCGTCATCGCCGCCGCCGGCGAGGCGGCCTGCTTCCTCGCGGACGCCCTCTCGTACCTGGCGATCATCGCGGCGCTGCGCGCCGTGCGCCTGCCGCCCAGGCCGCCGCGAGCGTCCATCGTCCCCTTCGGCCGCCAGTTGCGCGAGGGGCTCGTCTACGCCCTCGGGTCGAGCCCCATCCGGGCGGTGCTGCTCCTCCTCTCCCTGACGAGCCTCGCGGGGATGCCCTACATCACGCTCGCGCCGGTCATGGCGCGCGACGTGCTCGGCGGCGGCCCCGAGACGCTCGGCTTCCTCATGGCGTCGATCGGCGTCGGCGCCCTCGGCGGCACGATGTTCCTCGCCGCGCGGACGAGCGTGCGCGGGTTCGGGACGATCATCGCCGCGGCCGCCGCCGTCTTCGGCGCGGCGGCCGGCGTCTTCGCCCTCTCGCACGTCTTCTGGCTCTCGTCGCTCGCCCTCGCCGTCGCGGGGGCCGGCATGATCGTCCACTCGGCCGCCGCCAACACGGTCCTCCAGACGCTCGTGGGGGACGAGATGCGCGGGCGGGTGATGAGCCTCTACGCGGTCGCGGTGATCGGCATGATGCCCTTCGGCAGCCTCGGCGCCGGAGCGCTCGCGAGCCAGATCGGCGCGCCGGCGACGATCCTCGCAGGCGGCCTGCTCTGCGTGGGCGGCTCGGCGCTCTTCGCGAGGCAACTGCCGGCGCTGCGCGCGGCGGTGCGACCCGCGTGGGCGCGGCCTGCCGCGGGGGTGCCGGCGGCGAGCGGGAGGGACTGACTCACTCGCCCGCGAGCCGCTTGAGCGCCTGCTCGAGATCGGCGATCAGGTCGTCCGGGTCCTCGAGCCCGGCGTGGAGGCGGATCAGCGGCCGCGGTCC
>DATCKS010000302.1:0-4848 GCA_036562265.1 Thermodesulfobacteriota bacterium
GGGGTTCAAGGGCGCGGAGGAGCCCGTGGAGCCGGGCCCGAGCGAAGCGCAGCAGCCGTCGTGATCGACCGCCGCGGTGCCACGGGCCGTCGTCTCCGGAGATGCACGATCATCGCACGATGCCGTACGCGGGTCCGCGACCGGTGGAGCGGCCCGTGAGCGGAGGATCGCTGCCCGACGCGGTCGTCTTCGACCTCGACGGCGTGATTACCTTCACGGCGCGGCTGCACTTCGCGGCGTGGAAGGCGCTCTTCGACGACTGGCTGCGGGCCAGGTCCGAGGCCGGAGGCGAGCCGTTCCGGCCTTTCACGGAGGCCGACTACAGCAGGTACGTCGACGGCCGCCCGCGCCTCGACGGCGTGCGCACGTTCCTCGCCTCGCGCGGGATCGGAGTTCCGGAGGGCGACCCTTCGGACCCGCCCGGCCGCGGCACGGTCCACGCTCTCGGCCGTCGCAAGAACGAGATCTTCCGCGAACGCCTGCGACGGGAGGGCGTCGACGTCGACCCGGAGGCGGTCCGGCTCGCGAGAGGTCTGCGCGAGGCCGGCGTCCGCGTCGGTGTCGCCTCGTCGAGCAAGAATACGGACTCGATCCTCGAGGCGGTCGGGCTTGCGGATCTGTTCGTCGCGCGGGTCGACGGCGTCCTGAGCGAGCGGCTGGGGCTCCGGGGCAAGCCCGCGCCGGACATCTTCCTCGCCTGCCTCGAACGGCTCGGCGGGACGGATCCCGACCGCGCGGTCGTGGTCGAGGACGCCGTGGCCGGCGTCGAGGCCGGGCGCGCGGGCGGCTTCGGCCTCGTGCTCGGCGTCGACCGGGATGACCACGCGATCCCACTTCGCGAGCACGGCGCCGACTGGGTCGTCCGTGGGTTCCGGGGCATCGACGTCGACCGCCTCCGCGCATGGTTCGCGAACCGGGCGCACGCGCGGCCCAACGCGCTCGCCGAGTGGCCGCGGCTCGCCCGCGCGTTCGAGGACGGCACGCCCGCGGTCTTCCTCGACTACGACGGCACGCTCACGCCGATCGTCGACCGTCCGGAGTTCGCCCGACTCCCCGGTCCGATGCGCGATACCCTCCAGCGCCTCGCCCGCGCCTGGCCGACGACGGTCGTGAGCGGCCGGGCGCGCGCCGACGTGCAGCGCATGGTCGGCCTCGACGGGATCAATTACGCGGGCAGCCACGGCTTCGACATCGCCGGCCCCGGGGCCGGTGACGGCGTCCGGCTGGACGTCGCCGAGGAGGCCGTGCCCGCGGTCGCGGCGGCGGCCCGTGAGATCCGCGAGCGCACGAGCGGGACCCCCGGCGTGATCGTCGAGGACAAGACGTATTCCGTCGCCGTGCACTACCGGCTCGTGGACGAGGCGCGCGTACCGGAGGTCGAGCGCGCCGTCGATGAAGCGCTCGAGAACCGGCCGGAGCTCCGGAAGACCCTCCGAAAAATGGTCTTCGAGCTGCGGCCGGCCGTCGACTGGGACAAGGGCCGCGCGGTGCTGTGGTTGATCGATGCGCTCGGGCTCGGCGGGCCCGACGTATGCCCGATCTACATCGGCGACGACGTGACCGACGAGGACGCATTCCGGGCGCTCGGCGACCGGGGCGCGGGCATCGTCGTGACCGAGCTGCCCCGGCCGACCGCCGCGCGCTGGTCGCTCCAGGACGTGCCGGAGGTCCGCGCGTTCCTCGAGCGTCTCGGCCGCCTGTCGCGCAACGCCGGACCCGGGGCCGGCACGCCCATCGACCGATCCCCGACCGAGGAGACGCGATGAACGAGCGACCGTTCCAACACCAGGAAGCCCGGGCCGCCGTGCCGGGCGCCGGTCCATGGATGCTGGCGTACGACGGGTTCGACCCGGACCGCGAGGGGCTGCGCGAGGCGCTCTGCGCGCTCGGCAACGGCCTCTTCGTGACGCGGGGCGCGGCCGAGGAGGCGAGGGCCGACGACGTCCACTACCCCGGCACCTACGTGGCCGGCGGGTACAACCGGCTGGCGAGCGAGGTGGCGGGCCGCACGGTCGTGAACGAGGACTTGGTCAACTTCCCGAACTGGCTGCCGATCACTTTCCGGCCCGAAGACGGAGACTGGCTCGACCTCCGCGACGTCGAGATCCTCTCCTACCGCCAGGAGCTGCGCCTGCGGGAGGGCGTGCTCGTGCGCCGCTTCCGCGTCCGCGACGCCGCCGGACGCGAGACCCGCGTCGAGACCCGACGCCTGGTCAGCATGGCCTACCCCCACCTCGCCGCGATCGACTACCGCCTGACGCCGCAGAACTGGCGGGCGACGTCCGCATCCGGTCGGGGCTCGACGGCTCCGTCCGCAACGCCGGCGTCGCGCGATACCGGCAGCTGGCCAACCGGCACATCCAGGTGGTCGGGCTCGGCCGGGTCGTCCCCGAGGGCATCTACCTGATCGCCCGCACCACGCAGTCCCGCTTCGAGGTGGGCGAAGCGGCGCGCACCCGCGTGTCGACGAGAAACGACGGCTGGACGCCCGCGCGGCCGGACGAGGCGGACACCACGTCGCAGCGCCGCATCGTGGACGAGGAGACGAACCGCATCGCCGAAGAGATCCGTGTTCGCGCCGGTCGCGGCGAGACGATCCGCGTCGAGAAGACGGTCGCGCTCTTCTCGTCGCACGACCGGGGCATCGGCGAGCCTGGGCGGGAGGCGCGGCTCGCGCTCCGCGCCGCCGGCGACTTCGACCGGCTGCTCGTCGCGCACCGCCGCGCCTGGGCGGCGCTGTGGCGGCGCTACGACGTCGAGGTTGGTGCGGAGCGCCCCGTCCCCGCTCCGGCCGGCGGCGACCGGACCAGCGGCGGGTCCGGCGGCGAACCCACCGGCGCCGACCTCGAGCGTGGCGAACCCGGCGCCGAACACGACGGCCTCGCCCGCACGCAGCTCATCCTGCGGCTGCACATCTTCCACCTCCTCCAGACCGTCTCGCCGCACACCGTCGGCCTCGACGTGGGCGCACCCGCGCGCGGGCTGCACGGCGAGGCCTACCGCGGGCACGTCTTCTGGGACGAGCTCTTCGTGCTCCCGTTCTACAACTTCAGGCAGCCGTCCATCACGCGCTCGCTCCTGCTTTACCGCTACCATCGGCTGGATGCGGCGCGCGAGCTGGCCCGTGAGGCCGGGTACGCCGGCGCGATGTACCCCTGGCAGAGCGGCCACGACGGACGCGAGGCCACCCAGCAGCTCCATCTGAACCCGCTCTCCGGCGACTGGGGGCCGGACTGGAGCCATCTCCAGCGGCACGTCAACGCGGCGATCGTCTACAACATCTGGCGCTACTGGCGCGCGACCGGCGACCGGGAATTCCTGCGCGACTACGGCGCCGAGATGGTGCTCGAGATCGCGCGCTTCTGGGCGAGCATCGCGTCGTGGAACGCGGAGCGCGAGCGCTACGAGATCATAGGCGTGATGGGGCCTGACGAGTACCATGAGAAGTACCCCGACGCCGAGACGGGCGGGCTCAGGAACAACGCCTACACCAACGTCATGGCGTCCTGGTGCCTGCGCCGCGCGCTCGACGTGCTGGACGAGGTCGGCGCATCGCGCCGCGCGGAGCTGGTCGCCGCACTCGAGCTGGAGGAGGAGGAGCTGGACCGTTGGCCCGAGGTGGCCGACCGGATGTTCGTGCCGTTCGTCGACGGCGGCGTGATCGAGCAGTTCGAGGGCTACACGGACCTCGAGCCCTTCGACTGGGACGGCTACCGTGAGCGCTACGGCAACATCGAGCGGCTGGACCGGATCCTCAAGGCGGAGGGCGACACGCCCGACCGCTACCAGGTGTCGAAGCAAGCCGACGCCACCATGCTCCTCTACCTCTTCGAGCCGGACGAAGTCGAGCAGATGCTGGCGCGTATGGGCTACACGTTCGACCGGGAGGCGATGGCGCGGACCATCGACTACTACCGCGGCCGCACCTCGCACGGCTCGACGCTGAGCAAGACCGTGTTCGCCTCGGTGGTCCACCACCTCGACTGCGAGGAAGGGTGCCGACTCTTCCAGGAGGCGCTCCGGGCCGATGTGGAAGACGTGCAGGGCGGAACCACGCGCGAGGGCATCCACCTGGGCGCGATGGCCGGCACCGTGGCCATCGTGCTGCGCCGTTACTTGGGCGTCGAGCTCACACCGGAAGGCGTCGTGCTCGCACCGGAGATGCCCAGCCGCCTGCGTCGAATCCGCTGTCGCGTGCACTGGCGAGGCCGCTGGCTCGACCTCGAGCTGGAGCCCGGCGTGCTCCGGGTCACGACCGACCGTGACCTGCCGGAGCCCGTTCCGGTCCGCATCGATGGCGAATGGCGCGAGATCGGTCCGGGCGAAACTACGGAAGTGGCGCTATAGGCGCGACCGGAACCCGACGTGCTCGCCGCCGAGTTCGCCCACGCCCGGGGAGGAGATGCCATGATCGTCACCGTGACGCCGAACCCCGCCGTCGACCAGACGATGTTCGTTCGCACCCTCGAGCCCGGCGCCGTGAACCGGGCGCGCGAGACTCAGCTCGACCCCGCCGGCAAGGGCGTGAACGCAGCCCGCGTCGCCGACCGGCTCGGCTGGCCGACGATCGCGTTCGGGTTCCTGGCCGGCGAGACCGGCCGGATCGTGGAAGCGGCGCTCGACGCCGAGGGCGTACGGCGGCATTTCGTCCCCGTCTCCGGCTGGACGCGCGTGAACGTGACCATCGTCGGCGACGACGGCGGGGCGACGAGCGTGTACGGTCCCGGCCCGCGCGTCGAGGCCGAGCACCTCGACGAGCTGGTCGGCCTGCTCGACTTCTGGCTTCAGGCGGGCCGCCTGCTCGTCCTCGCCGGAAGCCTTCCGCCCGGCGCGCCCGACGACTGGTAC
>DATCKS010000394.1:0-11166 GCA_036562265.1 Thermodesulfobacteriota bacterium
CCCTGATACGGCTCGAGATTGCCCACGTAGAGGACCAGCGTGTCGCCGGGACCGGCGCCGAGGTCGGCCCGCAGGGCCGCCCGCGCCTCGGGCGGCGGCGGCGGAACGTCCGGCAGGAGCGAGACGTCGCGCAGCAGGACGACCCGCCTGGCGCCGGCCGCCCAGGCCCGGCGCGCGAGGTCGTCGCAGACGGCCGCCACCGCGGCGCTGCGCCGCACGGCCGCCCGCTCGGCGGCTCGCAGGAGCGGCGCCGCCGGACGAAGCCAGGGCGCCCGCGCCAGCACCTGGTCCGGCAGCGACGAGTCCATGTCGTAGACGTAGGGGACGCCGAGCCGCGGCGCGAGCAGCATCGCCAGGAAGACCGACTCCTCGACGGCGTGGATCACGTCGAAGCGCCGGCGCGCGAGGAGGCGGACGAGGCTCGCGCCGAAGACGGCGTCGCAGACGAGCTTGCGGAGCGAGAGCCCCGGGCCGACCGCGCGGACGAAGGGGACCGGGGGGATGCGGTGGACCGTCACGTCGCCGCAGGTCGGCGTGTCGCCCAGGTGGAACGCCAGCACCTCCACCCGGTGCCCCGCGGCGGCCAGCGTCCGGACCAGGAGGTCCACGGCGATCGGCGTGCCGCGCTCGACGTAGAACGGTTGCGGCGCGAGGACCAGGATCCTCACGGCCTCCGCTCCACGCGCTCCATGCGGACGATGACCGGCGAGCCGTAGCGCTCGGTGAGGCCGGCGCCGCGGCAGAGCGCCTCGGCGGCCGCCGACAGCGCGGGCGCGCGGAGCGTGCGGTGGAGGACCATCGGCAGCGTGAACTGGGGCGCCCGTCCGGTCAGGCGGAAGCCCGAGGCGGCGAAGACGCGCTCGACGTCCGCCTCGCGGAAGAGGGTGTAGGGCCGCGTGTTCCCCTCGAGCCGCTTCTTCAGCCCGAAGAGCCGCGGCGTGAGGACGTTGAGGCTCGCCGTCGTGGGGAAGTCGACCAGCACCGCGCGGTCGGCCACCCGGCAGAGTTCCGCCACGAGCGCCTCCCAGCGCGTCACGTGCGGCAGGAGCCGATACGAGACGACCAGGTCGAACGCCCGGTCGGCATAGGGGAGCGCGAGGAGGTCGCCCCACTCGAAGCGCCACCCCGCGCCGCCAGGCTCGGCCGCGAGCCGCGCGCCGCAGACCGGGTCGCTTCCGAAGACCGTCACGTCGTAGCCGCGATCGAGGAGGGGACGCACGAGCTGGCCGTGCCCACCCCCCACGTCGAGCACGCGGCGCCCCGGGATCCCGGCGAGGAGGCGCGCGGTCGCCCGCTCCTGCTCGGCCAGGAGCCAGCGGCCGACCGGCCCGGCGAATCGGCCGGCGTAGCCCTCGGAGGAGGTCTCGATGTCGGCGGTCTCCCTGGCGAGCGCAGGCGGTAGCGATGTCGGCGCGGCCGGCACGCTCCCCGAGCAAGCAGGGAACATGCCGCAACGCGCGCCGCCCTGAACAGGGTCAGGTCCCTAGCGTGGGGTCAGGCCTTGACGCTTTCCTGCCCGATCGCGTTCGGTCCCCGAGGGTTTCCGGGCGGTTTCCCGCGCGGCCGGGGTCAAACCTCAATGCTTTCCGGCGCTTCCGCGGAGTGGGGGCGTGGAAAATGGAAAGGCCTGACCCCGGTGTGTAACCCCGCGGTTTAGTTGCCGGAGGCGGTGGGGAGGGAGGCGCCGTCGGCGCGGACGAGGGTGCGCATGCCGGCGCCACCACGGTTGACCACCATGGTGGCGATGCGCCAGCCGTTCAGCCCGTCGCGCGAGACGGTCGGGCCGGTGTAGACCCAGGTGTTGCTCCGGGTCCAGTTCGGGAAGATCGACGCGGCCAGCTCCTCGTGGGTGGTCGCCTGCGCGCGGACGTAGCCGAGGTTCGAGATGTGGTTCCAGCGGCCGTTCTCGAGGAAGGCGACGACGGTGTGGCCGTCGTTGCCGCCGGCGTCGCGCTCCTGGCGCCAGGCGCTGAAGAGTACGGTTGTGTAACCGTTCCGGTCGAGCAGCGCCTTCGCGAGCGCCGCGTAGTCCTCGCAGTCACCCTTCTTGACCGCCCAGAACTCCTCGGGCGTCGCGAAGTACTCGTCCACGCCCCAGACGGCCCGGTCGAAGCCGTAGGTGACGGTTCGGTCGAGGAGGTGCCAGACCTTCTCCGGCGTGTCGTAGATCCGGGCCAGCTCGTCGAGGCTCATCGCCGCGGCCTCGCTGGCGCTGATCCGCAGGTAGGTGTCGTCGGCGGCCCGCAGGGCGATCGTGGCGGGGTCCGGCTCGGGCGCCTCCTCTCGCGAGGTCGCCATCTTGGGGGCGAGCACGAGGGCGCACGCCGCCGCAAGCCCGATCCACGCCGCACGCGTCACCTTGCCACGCATCGACACGAGCCCCTCCCTGGTGACCGACCGACTGGTGCCCTTCGGGAGGAGGCCGATTACATGGACCGTGCCGGCGATACCGCCGACCAGGATAGGGCCTGGTCTGCTCAATAAATTCAGCGAAATCGCATACTTGCAGTGCTGAGCACCGAGAAGGACCGGGCCCTGTCGCCCGAACGATCGCGTTCTCCGTCACCCGGTGACAACTTTGTGCGGAGTGGGGCCCGTGGGCCCGAGTCTTCCGGCGCGACGACGGGGTGTGTCGCCCCCGATCACGGGCCGACCGGCGGCGCGGGTCGCCGCCGGGACCGGGTCAGAGGTTCTGGCAGAGGGGAACCAGCTCCCGCGAGAGCTGGGCGAGCGACTCGAGGTTGCGGGCCGGCAGGAAGGCGTGGAGGAACGGCAGCCCCTCCTTGAGGGCGCGGCAGTAGGACTCGTACGCCGGATTCCCCTGAAGGGGGTTCAGCCAGATGACCGCCGCCGACCGCTGCTGGATGCGCCGCATCTCCCGCTGCAGCACGGCCGGCTCGGTCTTGTCCCACCCGTCGGAGAGGAGGAGGACGACGGTCCGCGGGGTGAGGACCGTCGGCGCGAAGCGATCGTTGAAGGTCTGCAGGCAGCGGCCGATGTTGGTGCCGCCCGACCAGTCGGCCACGGTGCGCGACAGCTCCACGAGCGCCTCGTCCACGGTGCGGCGCCGAAGCTGCGGCGTGATGCGCGTGAGCCGCGTCGAGAAGACGAACGTCTCGACCCCGCTGATGATCGCCTGGAGCCCGTAGACGAACTCGATGAGGAACCGGCTGTAGCGGTCCATCGAGCCCGACACGTCGCAGATGAGGACGAGTTCGTTCTTGCGCACCCGCCGCGCGCGGTAGGCGAGCACCGCCGGCTCGCCGCCGTGCTGCAGGGTCCAGCGCATGGTGCGGCGCAGGTCGACGTAGCGACCGTGCGGCTTCGGGCGCCGGCGGCGCGACAGGCGCGTCGCGAGCCGCTCGGCGAGCCGCTGGAGCAGGCGGCGCACCTCGAGCATCTCGCTCTCGTCGATCTTGAGGAAGTCCTTCTGCGCGAGCGCCTCGTCGGGCGAGAAGCCGGGAATCCCGGCGTCGTCCTGCTGGGCCTCCTTCACGCCGGCCTGCGCGGTGGCGACGCGCGGCGTGCCGGTGGCCGGCGCGCCGAGGACGTCGGGCTCCGCCTGGGGCGCCCCGTCGGGCCGGTCGCTCTCCTCGATCGGCAGCTTGACCGTGGACCAGTAGAGATCGAAGACCGCGTCGAACCGGTCGAGGTCCTCCTTGCGCGAGATCAGCGTGGCGCGCGAGGCGTGGTAGAAGTCGACGCGGGACATCGGCGAGACGTGCTCGACCGCCCGCGCGAGGTCGTGGACGCGCGGCGGCTCCACCACGCAGCCGGCGGTCTCGAGCGCCCGGGCGAAGCCGATGAGCGCCTCGCCGAAGGTGGCCGCCTTGAAGGCGGCTCCCGGCTCCGGCAGCGGTCCGAGCGCGCCGTCGGCGAGGCGCGCGTCGGGGCGCCGGCGGGTGGCGCTGAGGGAGCGGGTCGACTCCGACATGCGGCCCGCTTACGACCCCGCCTGGGCGGCGCGGCGCGCGGCGTCGAAGAGGCCGCGCATGGAGGCGTCGTGGATCCGCTCGACGTCCTCGCGGTACTTGAAGATGACCCCGAGCGTGTCGCTGACCGTGCTCTCGTCGAGCGTCCGCCGGCCGAGCGCGAGGAGCGCCGAGGCCCAGTCGAGGCTCTCGGCGATGCCCGGCTTCTTGAAGAAGTCCTTCGTGCGCGCCTGCTCCATGAAGCCGCAGATCTGGCGGCCGAGACTCTCGGGCAGGCCGGGGACCTTGGTCTTGAGGATCGCGAGTTCCTTCTCGAAGGTGGGGTAGGCGATCCAGTGGTAGAGGCAGCGGCGCTTGAGCGCGTCGTTCAGCTCGCGCGTCCGGTTGGAGGTGAGCACCACCACCGGCCGCCGCGTCGCCCGGATCGTCCCCAGCTCCGGAATGGTGATCTGGAAGTCGGAGAGGACCTCGAGGAGGAACGCCTCGAACTCCTGGTCGCAGCGGTCGACCTCGTCGATCAGGAGCACCGTCGGCCGGCCCTGGTTGTCGATGGCCTTGAGGAGCGGCCGCTCGATGAGGAACTCGCGGGTGAAGATCTGCTTGACCGGCGCGTGCTCGCGCCCGTGACCGTCGGCCGCCTCGAGCCGCATCGCGAGCAACTGCTTGGGGTAGTTCCACTCGTAGAGGGCGCTGTTGGCGTCGAGGCCCTCGTAGCACTGCAGGCGGATCAGGTCGGCCCCGAGCGTCTGCGCCAGCACCTTGGCGACCTCGGTCTTGCCGACCCCCGACTCGCCCTCGAGGAAGAGCGGCTTCTCGAGCTTCACCGCCAGAAAGATCGAGGTGGCGAGGGCCCGATCGGACACGTACGCGCCGGCCGCCAGCGCCTGCTGAACGGCGTCGATCGAATCGAGTGTCATGGTCTCCACATTCCCGGCCGCGACGGCCGCCGAAATAACACCGCATCTTACCACGCACCGCGCCCCCGGGCGTGCGGCCGCTTGACAAACCGACCCGAAAGAGATAGAGAAGTCGAGCACTTACACACTTCGCGCGCGAGGCGCAGGGAGGATGAAAGCCATGGCGGACATCTACACGGACGAGCGCAGGCGGGCGACGGACAACGGCTCGGGTGCGCTGGTGGCGTTCCTGGCCGGTACGGCCATCGGCGCCGGCCTCGCGCTCCTCCTGGCGCCGCGGCCCGGCAGCGAGACGCGCAAGGCGCTCCGTCAGTCGATGGAGGGGGCCGAGGGGATCATCAAGGCCAACCTCGACCGCGGCCTTGCGCTCTTCGACGAGGCCAAGGCGCGCATCAGCGAGGCGATCGAGGCGGGCAAGGAGGCGGCGCGCCGGGAGTCGCAGCGTCTCAGCCGCGAGTGGTCGGCCTCGCAGGCCCAGGCGAGCGGGGAGGGCGCTCAGGCGGCCGCCCAGGGCGCCGGCGAGCCGGCCGGCCAGACGCCGCGCGGCTGATCGGCCGTCGTCCGTGCGCGTCGGCGCGTCGGCTCCGTCCCTTCCCGTGCATCTCCGGTCGCGCGGCGCGCTCTGGCCGCGGCAGCGGCTCGCCGCGGCGATCGCGGAGGGCCTGATCGTCGCCGACACGCCGATCGAGCCGCGGCAGCTGCAGCCCGCGTCGCTCGACCTCAGGCTCGGCCGGCGCGCGATCCGCGTCCGGTCGAGCTTCCTGCCGGGCAGCTCCACCGTGGCCGAGCGGCTCCAGTCGCTCGCCATGTACGACCTGCCGCTCGACCGCGACGACGGCGGCATCCTCGAGCGGGGGCACGTCTACATCATCCCGCTCGAGGAGCGGCTGCGGCTGCCGCGCGGCGTACGAGGCAAGGCCAATCCCAAGTCCACGACCGGGCGCCTCGACGTGTTCACCCGGGTCATCACCGACCGCCACTGGCGGTTCGACGAGATCTCGGCCGGCTACGCGGGGCCGCTCTACCTCGAGGTCGTCCCCTCGTCGTTCACGATCCGCGTGAAGGCCGGCATGTCGCTGAACCAGCTCCGCCTCATGGAGGGGGACCCGCACCTCGACGACGACGAGATCCTCGCGCTCAACGCCGAGCGTCGCCTGCTACTCGGCCCCAAGGGGGGACGCCGCGAGGCGGTGATCGAGAACGGGCTCTACCTCGGCGTCGACCTCGTCGGCCGGACGAGCGGCGGCCTCATCGGGTACAAGGCCAAGAAGAACTCCGCGGTCATCGACCTCTCGAAGGTCGACCACTACGACCCGCTCGACTTCTGGGAGCCGATCCGCAGCCGGGAGGGGAGGAGCGGGCTCATCCTCGAGCCGGAGGAGTTCCTCATCCTCGCGTCCAAGGAGAAGGTCCAGGTCCCGCCCGACCTCGCCGCCGAGATGGTGGCCTACGACGTGACCAACGGCGAGCTCAGGACGCACTACGCCGGCTTCTTCGACCCGGGCTTCGGCTACCGGCCGGACGAGCCCGACAACCCCGGCACGCGGGCGGTTCTCGAGGTGCGTGCGCACGAGGTGCCCTTCCAGATCGAGGACGGGCAGCTCTTCTGCAAGCTCGTCTTCGAACGGTTGACGGAGCCCCCCGACGTCGCGTATGGTGCCGCGCTCGCGTCCGCCTACCAGAACCAGGAGCTGACGCTCAGCAAGCAGTTCCGGCGCCACTAGCGCAGGGGAGACATGCCGCACCTCAAGGGCAACCTCCACACCCACACGACCTTCTCCGACGGCCTCCTCCCGATGGAGGAGGTCGTGCGCCGCTACCGCGATCTCGGGTACGACTTCCTCGCCGTCACCGATCACGAGCCGGGCCTCCACCCGAGCTACTGGTCGGCCATCCCGCGCGACGTCCCGGGGATGATCGTCTTCGCCGGGCTCGAGCTGTCCTATCCCTACCTGGGCGGCCAGCACATCGGCCTCGTCAACGGCGACACGGAGAAGCTCTACGTCTTCAACCACCCCAACGTCTTCGGCCTCACCGTCGCGGACGTGCGCGACGCGGTGGCGCAGATCGCGCCCCGTCTCGAGATCCACGCCGTGGAGACGACGCACCACGCGCGCTACCTCCCCGAGTACGACGTCCCCGACCTGCCGCTCCCGAAGGTCGCCACGGACGACGCGCACGGCCCCGAGGAGATCGGCCGCGCGTGGATCGAGGTGAACGCGAGGCGGGAGAAGGACGCGATCCTGCGCGCCATCAAGGCCGGGGACTTCTCGCTCGGCTTCCGCGACCCGGTCGTCCGCGTTGCCGGCCAGCGCGCGCCGGCCCGAGGCCGCCGGTGACCGCCACGCTCGAGCGCGCGGAGGTGGTCGGTCGCGGCCAGCCGGCCGATCCGGCGGCCGTGGCGGCGCTCGCGGCAGAACTCCCCGGGGCGCGGCGCGACGTGCCGCTCGCCCCCTTCACCACGTTCCGCATCGGCGGGCGGGCCGACCTCTTCGTCGAGGTCACGAGCCGGGCGGCCCTCGTCGAGGCGGTGCGAGCGGCGCGTCGGCACGGCGTGCCGTACTTCGTCCTGGCCGGCGGCAGCAACCTCCTCGTCGACGACGCCGGGATCCGCGGCCTGGTCATCCACAACCGCGCGGCCGAACTCCGCCGCGAGGGGACCCGCCTGACCGTCGGCTCGGGCCTCCCGCTCGCTGACCTCCTCGAAGCGGCCGCTCGCGAGTCGCTCACCGGCCTCGAGTTCGCGGCCGGGATCCCCGGCTCGGTCGGCGGGGCGATCTACGGCAACGCCGGCGCCTACGGCAAGGCGATCCAGGACGTCCTCGTCCGGGCGACGCTCCTCACGCCGGACGACCGCATCGTCGAGGTCGGCCCCGAGGCGCTCGGCTTCGCGTACCGGACGAGCGCGCTCAAGCGAAGCGGCGACCTCGTCCTCGACGCGACGTTCGAGCTGGCGCCGGGAGACGCCGAGCGGATCAGGCGGGCGATGGCCGAGATCATCCACATCCGCGAGGCCAAGCACCCCGACCCGGCGCGCTTCGGCTCCGCCGGTTCCTATTTCAAGAACCTGCCGCCCGCCACGCCCGGCGGCCGGCGAACCCCGGCCGGGCTCCTCCTCGAACAGGTCGGCGCCAAGGGGATGGCCGAGGGGCGCGCGATCGTGGCGGCCGAACACGCCAACTTCATCGTGAACCCCGGCGGCGCCACGGCGGCCGACGTCCTCGCCCTGGCCGCGCGCCTCAAGCGACTCGTGCACGAGCGCTTCGGCGTGCGGCTCGAGGAAGAGGTGCTGTTCGTCACCTCCCGAGCCTGAGCGGTCGCGCCCGCCCATCCCTGCCGTTTCCTCGTCTAGGCACCCGCCTTCCAGTTTCTGCCGCTCGTCGCCACGCCGGGCGGCCGACCTGCCGGCCACCCCTCGCGTTTCCGCTGGAACGGTCCTTGCCTGAGCAGGGAAGCCGTCAGGGAGGGGACAGGAGGACCTATCGGTGCGCAAGACCTACGCAGGAGCCCTTGCGGCTCTGGCGCTCGGCATGGTTGCGGCCGGCTGTGGAGGCGACGACGGGAACGGCGGGGGAGGGGTCCCGAGCGAGGAGCGGACGTTCGTCTTCACGGTCTCGGTGCCCGGAGCGCCGCCGGGCGACCTCGACCCGGCGTTCTTCCGCGACGAGGCGCTCAGCGAGGCCGGTGTCACGCTCGCGTCGCAGACCAACCCCAACATCGGCGAGGCGTCGGCCTCGGTCATCGATCAGGACCGGGCGAGCGGCGTGCCGGGTCCCTTCACCCTGGCCGTCCACTTCGACGCGTCGGGATCGATCGACGACAACGGCCGCGACCCCGACGGCAACCGCTTCACGGCGGCAGAGGCGGTCGTGGACGAGATCGACGCTCGCCGGAGCGACGCGACGCCGCGCTTCTTCACGTTCCGGTTCGATCAGGGGCACCCGCAGTACGGGACGCAGCGCTTCCGCGAGGTCGCCAGCATCTCGGGCGCCCGGGCCGAGGGGGCGGACGGCTTCTCGCCGGCGCTCACGGCGAGCATCAACATCCTCGACCAGGCCGTTCCGAGCGGCAACGTGGCGATGCTGCTCCTGACCGACGGCGAGAACAACGCCGAGGACCCCGCCCGGGTGTCGCTCCAGGACTGCGACGGCGGCGAGGCCTCGGACCGGACCGACTGCTCCGACGACATCGGGAAGGTCGACGAGGCGGCCGGCAGCCGCGCGCGGATCTACGTCGTCGGTCTCGGCAACGTGGACACGGCGCTCGAGAAGTTCAAGGACCTGGCGAACGCGACCGGCGCGGTGTACGTCAAGGCGAGCCGGGCCGAGCAGCTCGAGACGCAGTTCCGCGCCCTCGGCGCCCTCATCGCCTCGGGCGGCGTGGTCGTGACCGGGCAGACCGGGAACGTCAACGTCACGCAGGGCGGCAACCCGTTCGTGCGCGGCTGGATGCGCTTCAACAAGAACGGCGCCCCATGTCCGCCGGGGACCCAGGAGCACGACGCCGACACCTGCAAGGTGCAGTTCTGAGCCGTCGGGCCAGCCGAGAGCGGCGCGGGGACGGGGGCCGCGCGAGCGGCCCCGGGCCGCACGCCCGGGCGCCGTGACGCCGGTCCGCGCCGCGGACGACGCATGGGGTCGGACGCCGACGGCCGCCCGACCCCACGTCCGCCCATCGGGCACCCGGTAAGACCTGACTCCAGGGGGCGCTAGTAGGTCGCCCGGCCGCCCGAGAGGTCGAACACGCCCCCGGTGGTGAACGAGCACTCGTCGGAGGCGAGCCAGGCGACGAGCGCCGCCACCTCCTCCGGCTTGCCGGTGCGGTTCATCGGGATCTTCGAGACCATGTACCGCACCGCCTCGTCCGTGAGCTGCTTGAGGATGTCCGTCTCGATCACGGCCGGGGTCACGCAGTTCACCAGGACGCCGCTCGTCGCCAGCTCCTTGCCGAGCGCCTTCGTGAACCCGATGACGCCGGCCTTCGCCGAGGAGTAGGCCGCCATGTTCGGGTTCCCCTCCTTGCCGGAGATCGAAGCGATGTTGACGATCCGGCCCGACCGCTGCGCGAGCATGGTCGGCAGGACCGCCTTCGTGACGTAGAAGACGCCGTCGAGGTCGATCGCCATCACGCGCCGCCACTCGTCCTCGGGGTACTCCACCACCGGCGCCGCCTTGCCGGCGATGCCGGCGTTGTTCACGAGGATGTCGATCCGGCCGCTCCGGGCGACGACGGACCCGGCCATCGCGCGCGCGCTCGCCGGATCGGTCACGTCGAGCCGCATCGCGACGGCGTCACCGCCGCGGGCCACGATCCGCTCCGCCTCTGTTCGGGCCGCCGGCTCGTCCAGGTCGGCGACCACCACCCGGGCGCCCTCGGCCGCGAGCCGCTCCGCGATGGCGGCGCCGATCCCCCGTGCGGCCCCCGTGACGATCGCCGTCCGGTTCTTGAGGTCCATGTCGCGCTTCCTCCTTTCGATAAGGCCGCCACACGCGATCCTCTCCTCGCCGGTCCGGCGGCCCTGCCCGCCCGGCGACGCGGCCCCTGCGCCGCGGCGATCGGCGCGTTGCGCTCAGGGTCTCGGCCCCGCAGTCCCCCGACGCGAAGCCGGCCGAAAGCCCAGAGCCGTCGAGATCGCGTCCGCCGCTGCGCGGACCATCGGCCCCCACGCCTCGAGCTGGTCGACCGAGAGGCGATACGCGGGCCCCGAGACCGACACCGACGCAACCACGTTCCCCTGGTGGTCGAAGATCGGCGCGCCGACGCACCGGAGGCCCTCCTCACCCTCCTCGTCGTCGATCGCGAAGCCGCGCCGGGCGACCTCGAGCACGTGGCGCCGAAGGCGGTCCGGGTCGGTGATCGTTCGGGCGGTCAGCCTCGGAAGCCCCGCCGCCAGGATCCGGGCCAGGCGGTCGGCCGGCACATGGGCGAGGATCGCCTTGCCCACGGCGCTGCAGTGGAGATACTCGCGGTAGCCCAGGTTCGCGGCCACCCGGATGCGCTGCGGACTCTCGATCCGGTCCACGTAGATCCCGGTGTCCCCGTCGAGCACCATGAGGAAGACGGTCTCGCGCGTCTTCGCCATCAACTCCTCGAGGACGGGCCTCGCCCTGGTGCGAAGCTCGAGGGAGTCGAGAACCCTGTTGCCCAGCTCGAGCAGGCGGAGGCCGAGCCCGTACCGGCCACCTTCGGGGGTCGGCTGCACGAACTGGTGGCGAGCGAGCACCGTCAGGAGCCGGTAGGCGGTGCTGGGATGCAGCCCCACGCCTCGGGCAACCTCGTGGACGCCGCAGTCGCGAGCGACGGAGCCGAGGTACGAG
>DATCKS010000308.1:0-3936 GCA_036562265.1 Thermodesulfobacteriota bacterium
GTCTGGAACTGGGCCTCCGAGCACTCGAGGTCCCAGCGGCGAAGCAACTCGCGCAGGAACACGGGGTCGTCGGTCGGCGCGCTGCTGCGCTCGCGGCCGAAGAGGAGCTTCGAGCCGATGACCCCCTCGAACTCGCGACCGACGACCGTCGGGTTGAGGCCGATCGTCGCCTCCGCGGCGTCGGAGCCTTCGAGGTGGCCGGCCCCTTCCTCCTTGTTCCAGTTCTCGCCGGCGATCGGCTTCCAGGGAGGAAGGGCGACCCCGTAGATCTCCTGGACGAAGCGGCAGAGGTCGTAGAGCGCCGACAGCGTGATCCCGGTGCGGATGCCGTACATCTCGAACAGCGGGGCCGCCTCCTCGAGCGCCACGCAGCCGCCGCGGTCGCCGATCCCGAGCACCGAGCAGTCGATCCAGGTGGCGCCCCCCTCGACCGCCGCGAGCGCGTTGGCGGTCGCGACGCCGAGGTCGTTGTGGTGCTGGACGTAGATGTCGCAGTGCGGCCCCACCGCCTCGCGCACGCGGCGAATGAAGAGCCGCGTCGCCAGGGGGACGCTGTTGCCCCGGCTGTCGACGACGTACACGCCGTCGGCCCCGGCCTCCGCCATCGCCTTGAAGAACCGGCAGGCGGTGTCGACCCGGGTGCGCATGGCGTCGACGATCCAGGGCACGACGCGCACCCCCTTCGACTTCATGTACGCGACGCTCTCGCCGATGGCGTCGACGACCGCCTGCTTCGAAAGGGCGCCGGCGAAGTCCGAGAGGGTGTCCGCGAACGGCCACTTGAAGATCGGGCTGACGACGTCGCACCCCAGGTCGACGTGCCGGTCGATCTTCTCCCGCCAGTCGCCCCGCAGCGGGGGGACGACGCCCGGGCCCTTCGCGACGATCCGCGTCTTGAGGCCGAGCCGCCGGTAGGCGCGGACGATGTCCCGCTCCTCGCTGAAGGTCACGTGGCTCGGCATGGTGATCTCGCCTACGCCGATGGCGTCGAGACGCTCGAGCAGCGCGAGGCGGGTGTTCCAGTTGAGCTGATGGCCGACGCAGTCGTCCCCCTCGCTGAGCGTGCAGTCGATGAAGCGGATCTCGGACGGCATGCCCGCCCGCTCGGCCAGCGCCTCGGGCTCCCAGTAGGACGGATTGACGAGCCACCGTCCAGGGCTGTGCCAGGGACCCACGCCGCTCATGCCGACGCCTTCGTCTGGGCGGCCGGTCGAGGGTCCGCCTCGCGCAGCACGTCCATCAGCCGGCCGATGTGGTCCAGTTCGGCGAGGCGATCGACCAGGGCGATCACCTCCTCGACCCGTTCGGCGGGGAGCGCCGGCGCGACGCAGTCGCGGAACTTGGCGAGCCGCTCCTCGCGGGAGAGGGGGACGCCCCAGAGGCCGCGCGGCTTGTCGCACCTCGCCTCGAGCACCCGGCCGTCGCGCGTGTGGACGCGCACCGCGGCCCAGGTCTCGTTGAAGTCGCGCGGGATGTCGTCGCGCACGTTGAGCCGGACGCGGGGGAGGAGCGCCTCGACGTCGGGGGCGAACCGGCGGGCGTCGGCGAAGCTCTCGACGGTGATCCGCCCGTCGAGCAGCGCGATCGTGGTCGTGTACTGGACGCTGAACTTGCCGTCGAGGCCGGTCTTCGGCCGCGGGCGGTTCACGTAGTCGAAGCGCGGGAAGTCGACGACGACCTGGTCGATGTCCTCGGGCGCGAGGCGGTGCAGCTGCCTGAGTTCGAGCGCCGCGTCGATCGGCCGGTGCGTGAAGTAGTTGGACGGGTGCTTCTTGAACCCGACGCCGGGCGAGATCATCCGGTAGGGACGGCCGAAGTCCTTGAGCAGGAGCGAGATGTCGTAGGTCCCCGGACCGTAGAAGAGGTCGAAGAACTGCCCCTTGCCGAACACGTCCTCGCAGGCCGTGAAGCCGAGGCTCGCGAGCAGCGCCGCCTCGACCCCCATTCGCGCGGCGTGCCCGCTGTGGCTCGACTTGGTCATGGTGCCGGTGTTGGCCGAGAGCGACCCGCAGCGGGAGCCCGCGATGCCGAAGGCCATGCAGAAGCGCTCGGCGTCGAGCCCGAGCAGCTTGCCGGCGGCCGTCACGGCGCCCATGGTGCCGGAGACGCCCGGCTTGTGGAAGCCGGTTCCCGCCTCGACGCCGGCCGACGCGACGCGCAGCCGTCCCTGGACCTCGAACGCGAGCACGAGGGCGAGGATCGCGTCGCGGCCCGAGAGGCGGTTGCGCTCGGCCAGGGCGAGGACCGCCGGCAAGGACGGCGAGGTCGGATGGTTGAGCGGCCACCAGGTGTTGTCGAAGTCGAGCGCGTGGCACATGGTGCCGTTCGCGTAGGCGGCGTTCGGCGCGGAGGTCTTGAGGCCGCCGGCGATCACGCTCGCCTCGGGGGTCCCGCCGACGAGCCTCGTGTACTCCAGCGTGATCCGCCCGATCCCGAGCGGCTCGCGCGCGCCGGCGACGATGACGCCGAGCCCGTCCAGGCAGACCTGCCGCGCCACCTCGATCACGTCCTCGCTGAGGTCCTCGAACCGCGTGCCGACGATGATGTCGGCCAGTTCGCGTGTGACGTTCACTCCCTCTCCTTCAGACCCCGCCGGCCGCCGCGCGGCGCCGGGCGCGGATCCGCCGGGCCGCCAGAGGCCAGAGCAGGGACAGTACGAGCAGCGTGAAGAACACCAGGGCGATCGGCCGCTCGAGCAGGAAGGCCGGATCGCCGCCGCTCATCTGATACGTCCGGAGCATCTCCCCCTCGACCATGTGACCGAGGAGGAGCCCGACGACGGTGGCCGCGACCGGGTAGTCGTATCGGCGCATCACCCAGCCGAGCACGGCGAAGACGAAGAAGGTCGCCGGCCCGGCCATGTTGCCGGTGAGCGTGTAGCTGCCGAGCACCGACATCGCCAGCACCAGCGGGACGAGCACCTTCGCCGGGACCTTGACGATCGTGCTCGCGACGAAGATGAACGCCAGCCCGACGACCATCAGGATCAGCACCTGGGCGAGGTTGGCGAAGATGATCGCGTAGACCAGGTCCTTGTGGTCGGCCATGAAGCGCGGGCCGCCGGTGATGTTGTGCATGGCGAAGGCGCCGAGCATGATCGCCGTGGCGCCGCCGCCGGGGATGCCGAGCGCGAGCAGCGTCGCCATCGAGCCCCCTTCCGAACTCGAGTTGGCCGACTCGGCCGCGACCACGCCGCGGGGGTTCCCCTTGCCGTAGCTCTCCGGGTCGTCGGCGGTGCGGCGCGCCTCGGAGTAGGCCAGGAGGTTCGAAACCGACGAGCCGACCCCCGGCACCGCGCCGATGACGACGCCGATCAGCGAACCGCGAAGGAGCGTGCCCGGGTAGCGGAACGTCTCGCGGACGCCGCGCAGGATGCCGCGGAGGCTCACCCGCCGCGCCGCGGCGTCCTCCACGATGAAGTCCGACCGCACGAGGTTGAACAGCTCCGAGGCGGCGAAGAGGCCGAGCAGCGCCGGCCCGTCCGGGATGCCGTCGAGGAGGATGTCGAACCCCATGGTGCCGCGAATGTCGCCGCGCGCGCTGAAGCCGACCGTGCCGAGGAGGAGGCCGAGCACGCCGGCCAGGAGGCCCCGGGCGTAGTGGCGCCCGCGAAGCGCCGCGATGAGGGTGAGCCCCCACAGCGCGACGAGGAACATCTCGGGCGGACCGAGCTCGAGGACCGCCCGCGCGATCGGCTCGACGAGGAGGAGGAGGATGACGTAGCTCAACGCCTCGGCGAAGCTCGACGCCGCGAGCCCGAGACCGAGCGCCTCGTTGTGCCGGCCGGCCCTCGCCATCGGGTAGCCGTCGAAGGTCGTCGCGACGGCGCCCGGCATGCCGGGGACGTTGATCAGGATGGCCGGGATGGCGCAGCCGAAGCCGCCGCCCGTGAAGATGGCCGTCATGAAGATCAGCGCCGACAGGAAGTCCATGTAC
>DATCKS010000315.1:0-11879 GCA_036562265.1 Thermodesulfobacteriota bacterium
TCGCCGTGACGCCGCGCCTCGCGCTCGGCAGCCTCCTCCCCGACGGGACGCTGGTTCCGCTCGGAGACGACGGCCGATCGGCCTCGGTGCGCCGGGTCATCGCGCCGGAGACCGCTCGCCGGCTAACCTCGATGCTCGAGGCGGTGGTCGGTCCCGACGGTACGGGCCGCCTCGCCGCCATCGACGGGTACGCCGTGGCCGGCAAGACGGGCACCGCCCGCAAGATCGAGGAGGGCGGTGGCTACGCGCGCGATCGCCACGTCTCGTCGTTCGTCGGCTTCGTGCCGGCCGACGCGCCCCGGTTCGTGATCGCGGTCTTCGTGGACGAGCCGAAGGCGCACGTCTACGGCGGCGTCGTGGCGGCGCCGGTCTTCCGGGCGATCGCCGAGGCGGCGCTCGCGGCGTACCGCATCCCTCCCTCGCGTCCCTCCCACGCGCCGTCGGCGCCGAAGCACAGGGCGCCCGCCGCGCCGGCGCCCGGCTCGGTCGTCCTGGCCTCGACCGCCGCGGCGAGCCGAAGGGGAGGCGAGACCGATCGCGCGACCCCGGTCGTGCCGGACTTCTCGAACCTCGGCATCCGCGAGGCGCTCGCCCTGGCCCGCGCGCACGGCCTCTCGGTGGCGATCGAGGGGCACGGGTGGGCCGTGCGGCAGCGTCCCGCGCCCGGGGCGCCACGGCCGCGCGACGGGCGCGTGACGGTGAGCTTCGAGCCATGACGCTCGGCGAACTGCTCGGCGGGATGCGAGGCGTGCTCGAGGTCAGGGGGCCGACCGACGTCGCCCTCTCGGCCGTCGTCGTCGACTCGCGCGAGGCGGTCCCCGGAGCGGCGTTCGTGGCGATCCGCGGGACGGCGACCGACGGGCACCGCTTCGTGGCCGAGGCGGCCTCGCGGGGGGCCGCGGCCCTTCTGGTCGAGCGCTGGCCGGACGCGCCGCCTCCCGGCCCGACGCTCGTTCGGGTGACGGACGGCCGCCTCGCCGCGGCCGAGGCCGCGGCGGTCTGGTACGGGCGGCCGGCCTCGCGGCTTGCGCTCGTGGGGGTCACCGGGACGAAGGGGAAGACCACGACGACCTTCCTCATCGAGTCGATCCTCGCCGCGGCCGGCCGGCGCCCCGGACGGCTCGGAACGGTCGACTGCCGTTTCGAGGGACACACCTGGCCGGCCGCCACGACGACCCCCGACCCGATCGGGCTTGCGCGGCGGCTCGGCGAGATGGTCGACCTCGGTGCGCAAAGCGCCGTCATGGAGGTCTCCTCGCACGCCCTCGACCAGCGTCGCGTCGACGGCTGCCGGTTCGCCGGCGCGGTGTTCACGAACCTGTCGCGCGACCACCTCGACTATCACGGGACGATGGACCGGTACTTCGAGGCGAAGGCGCGCCTCTTCCGGCTCGGCGCCGGGTTCGCCGCGGTGAACGTCGACGATCCCTACGGCCGCCGGCTCCTCGAGGCGGTCGACGGGCGGCCGATCCCCTTCGCGGTCGATCGCCGCGACGGCGCCGTGGTCTACGCCGAGGCGATGACGCTCTCGCCGGACGGCATCGAGGGGCGCATCGTGACGCCGGCCGGTCGGGTGCCGGTGCGGTCGCGGCTGGTCGGGGCGTTCAACGTGGCGAACCTCGTCGCCGCCGCGGCGGCCGCCGTGGGGCTCGGCGTGCCGCCCGAGGCGATCGCCGAGGGGATCGCCGCCCTGCCGGGCGTGCCGGGCAGACTCGAGCCGGTCGCGAACCGGCGCGGGATCACGGTGCTCGTCGACTACGCGCACACCGCCGACGCGCTCGACAAGGTCCTCGAAGCGGTGAACGGGTTCGCGAAGGGGCGCGTCATCACCCTGTTCGGCTGCGGCGGCGACCGCGACCGCGGCAAGCGGCCGCTCATGGGCGAGGCGGCCGGCCGTCGCTCGTCGCTCGTCGTCGTGACGAGCGACAACCCGCGCACGGAGGACCCGGCCGCCATCATCGCCGAGATCGAGCCGGGGCTCGCCGGTCTCGGCCTCGCGCGCCGGACGCCGGCCGACCTCGAGCCGGGCGAGTGGCCCGCGGGGGCCTACCTGGTGGAGCCGGACCGCCGGGCGGCCATCCGGCTCGCCCTGCGCCTCGCGCGGCCGGGCGACGTGGTGCTCATCGCCGGCAAGGGGCACGAGACCTACCAGATCGTCGGCCACGAGCGGCGCCGCTTCGACGATCGGGAGGAGGCCGCGGCGGCACTGGAGGCGCTCGCGTGACGATGCCCCTCACGCTCGACTTCGTCCTCGCGGCAACCGGCGGCCGCCTCGTCGGACCGAAGCCCGTGGCGCCCTTCACGGCCGTCACGACCGACTCGCGCGCCGTTGCGGCGGGCAGCCTCTTCGTAGCGCTCGCGGGCGAGCGGTTCGACGGCCACACGTTCGTGCCGGCGGCCCGCGCGGCGGGAGCGGCGGCGGCCCTGGTCTGGGCGCCGGCGGCCGAGTCGCTCGCCCTCGGCCTGCCGGGGTTCCCCCTGGTGGCGGTGGCCGATCCGCTCACCGCCCTCGGCGACCTCGCGGCGGCGCGCCGGCGGCGCGCGGAAGACCTCAAAGTCCTCGCCGTGACCGGGTCCAACGGGAAGACGACGACCAAGGAGATGCTGGCGGCCGCCGTCGCGCCGCTCGGGCCGATGCTCAAGACCGAGGGGAACCTGAACAACCTCATCGGGCTGCCCCGGACGCTCCTCGCGATGGCCGAGGGGACGAGGGTCGCGGTCCTCGAGATGGGGATGAACCGGTTCGGCGAGATCGCCAGGCTCACCGAGATCGCGCGGCCGGACATCGGCGTCATCACCAACGTCGGGCCGGTGCACCTCGAGCGGCTCGGCACGCTCGACGGCGTGAGGCGGGCGAAGCTCGAGCTGTTCCGCGGGATGCCGGCCGGCGGCACGGCGGTGGTGAACGCCGACGACCCGAACCTGCGCGACGGCACGGCGGGGCTCGCGGTGACGCCGCTGCGCGTCGCCCTCGACGGGACGCCGGACGGCGCGCTGGCGCGCGGGCTCTCGGTCGACGTGATCGCCCGCGCCGGCCGGACGACGCCGGAGGGACGCACGCCGCTCACGCTCGAAACACCGGCCGGGCGGGTGGAGGTGAACCTCCCGGCCGAGGGCCGGCACCAAGCGATGAACGCCGCGCTGGCGGCGGCCGCCGCCCTGGCGGCCGGCGTGGCGCTCCCCGAGGTCGCCGCCGGCCTCGAGCGTTTCACGCCGGTCCCCGGCCGCTTCGAGCGGGTGCGGCTCGAGGGGGACGTGGTGGTCGTCAACGACGCGTACAACGCCAACCCGGCGTCGATGGCCGCCTCGCTGGAGGTCTTCTGCGCCGCCCCGATCGGACCGGGCGGCCGCCGGCTCGCGGCCTTGGGGGAGATGCGCGAACTCGGCGACGCGAGCGCCGCCGCCCATCGCGACCTCGGGCGGCGCGTGGCGGCCCTTCCCCTCGACGGCGTCTACGTCTACGGCCCCTCGGCCGAGCTGGTGGTGGCGGGCGCCCGCGAGGCGGGCGCGCCCGACGGGCGGGTCGTGGCGCTCGAGACGCACGAGGCGATCGCCGAGGCGATCGCGGCCCGGCTCGTGCCGGGCTCTGCCGTCTTCGTGAAGGGGTCGCGGGGCGTCACGATGGAGCGGGTGATCGCGGCCCTCGAGCGGCGGCGGCCCCGCATCGACACCATGCCGGCCGGACGGCCGGGCGCGCGGAGCTGACATGCTCTACCTCCTCCTGTACCCGCTCTCGAGCGAGATCAGCTTCTTCAACCTCTTCCGGTACATCACGTTCCGGACGATCTACGCGACGCTGACCGCGCTCCTGCTGTCGTTCCTGATCGGCCCGTGGCTCATCGACCGGCTGCAGAAGCTGCAGATCGGTCAGGTGGTGCGGGAGGAGGGGCCGCAGACCCATCTCAAGAAGGCCGGCACGCCGACGATGGGGGGCCTCCTCATCCTGATCGCCCTCACGATCCCGACGCTCCTCTGGGCCGACCTGCGCAACGCCTACGTCTGGCTCGCCCTGGCGGTGACGGTCGGCTTCGGGCTCCTCGGCTTCGTGGACGACTACCGCAAGGTGACCAGGCGGAACACCAGAGGGCTCGCGGGGCGCTGGAAGCTGGTCGGGCAGATCACCCTCGCGACGGCCGTGGCGATCGCCCTCTACACGCTCGACGGCTACACGACGACGCTCGCCGTGCCGTTCCTCAAGGACGTGAACCCCGACCTCGGCGTCTTCTACGTGCCGTTCGCGGTGCTCGTCATCGTGGGGGCGTCGAACGCCGTCAACCTCACCGACGGCCTCGACGGCCTGGCCATCGGCCCGGTCCTCATCGCCGCGGGGACCTTCCTCCTGTTCGCGTACCTCGCCGGCAACGTCAAGACCGCGTCCTACCTGCAAATCGCCCACATCCGCGGGGCCGGCGAGCTGTCGATCTTCTGCGGCGCCATGGTCGGCGCGTCGCTCGGCTTCCTCTGGTTCAACACCTACCCCGCCCAGGTCTTCATGGGCGACATCGGGTCGCTGGCGCTCGGGGGGGCCTTGGGCGCGCTGGCGGTCATGACGAAGAACGAGATCCTGCTCGCCATCGTCGGCGGGGTGTTCGTCGTCGAGACGCTCTCGGTCATGATCCAGGTGGCGTCGTTCAAGCTGCGGCGCAAGCGGGTCTTCCTCATGTCCCCCATCCATCACCACTTCGAACTCAAGGGGTGGGCCGAGCCGAAGATCATCGTCCGCTTCTGGATCATCTCCGTCATGCTCGCGCTCGTCGCGATCAGCACGCTCAAGATCCGTTAGGGGAGGACGCCGGGTGGACCTCGCGGGACGGCAGGTGCTCGTAGTCGGGCTCGGCAAGAGCGGGCAGGCGGCTGCCCGCTTTCTCGCCGCCCGCGGGGCGGCCGTCACGGGCAACGACGTGCGGCCGTCCTTGCCCCCCGAGGTCGAGGCGTCGCTCAGGGACGCGGGCGTGACGCTCGCCCTCGGCGGGCACGAGGCGGCGCGCTTCGCGGCGGCCGACCTCATCGTCCTGTCGCCCGGCGTGCCGCCGATCCCGGCCCTCGAGGCGGCCGACCGGGCCGGCGTGCCGGTGGTGAGCGAGGTGGAGCTGGCGAGCCGGTTCCTCGCCGGGCCGATCGCGGCGATCACCGGGACCAACGGGAAGAGCACGACGACCGAGGTCCTCGGCGCCTGCTGCCGGGCCGCCGGCTGGCGCGTCTTCGTCGGCGGCAACCTCGGCACGCCGCTCGTCGAGGCGGCCGACGAGGAGGCGCGCGCCGGGCGGCCCTTCGACGCGGTCGTCGCCGAGGTGTCGTCGTTCCAGCTCGAGCGGATCGCCACCTTCCGGCCGCGCGTCGCCTCGATCATCAACATCACCGAGGACCACCTCGACCGCTACCCGTCGATGGCGGCCTACGTCGCCGCCAAGGCGCGGCTCTTCGAGAACATGGGGGAGGGGGACCACCTCGTCCTCAACGCCGACGACCCCTGCGTGGCGGCGCTGGCGGCCGGCGTCCGCCCCGGCACGCGGATCACCTGGGTGAGCGTCCTCGGCCGGCCGACCCCGAAGGGGGCGCCGGCCGAGGCGACCGTCGAGCCCGGCTCCGGCGTCGAGGTCGGCCGGGAGGGGCGCGGGGCGCTCCGCTTCGAGGGCGAGCGCTACCCGCTCGCGAAGGTCCGGCTGCCCGGGCGGCACAACCTCGAGAACATGCTGGTCGCCGTGGCCATGGCGCGCAGGCTCGGCGTGCCGCCCGACGCCATCCAGCGCGCGCTCGAGGGGGTGGCGAGCCTCGCGCACCGGATCGAGCGGATCGGCGAGGTGGGCGGCGTCGGCTTCTACGACGACTCGAAGGGGACGAACGTCGGCGCCGTCGTGCGCGCGCTCGAGTCCTTCGCGACGCCGGTCGTCCTGATCGCGGGGGGCAAGGACAAGGGGGGCGACTACGCGCCGCTCGCCCCGCTCGTCGCGGCGCGCGTGCGCCGGCTCGTCCTCATCGGCGAGGCGGCCCCGCGGATGGCGGCCGCGCTCGGCCACCTCACCGACACGGTTCGGGCGGAGTCGCTCGAGGCGGCGGTCGAGGCCGCCTTCGCCGCGGCCAGGCCGGGCGACAGCGTCCTCCTGTCGCCCGCCTGCTCGTCGTTCGACATGTTCCGCGACTACCTCCACCGCTCGGAGGTCTTCGCGGCCGCGGTCCGGGCGCTCGTCGCTCGCGTCGGAGGCGTGTCGTGAACGGCCGCCTCCAGGCGATCTGGGGCGACCGGCAGATCGTGCTGCCGGTCGTGGCCCTCGTCGCGCTCGGCATCGTCATGGTCTACTCGGCGTCGTTCGTGCTCGCCACCGATCGGTTCGGCGACGGGGCGTACTACCTGCGCCGGCAGCTCCTCTACGCCGCCCTCGGCTTCGTGGTGATGGCGGCGTGCGCCACGATGCCGCTTGCGCGCCTCGAGCGCCTCGCCCGGCCGGCCCTCCTCGGCGGCCTCGTCCTCCTCGCGCTGACCCACGTGCCCGGCGTCGCGCACCGCGTCGCCGGCACGGCGCGGTGGATCGCCGCCGGGGGGCTGAGCTTCCAGCCGGCCGAGGCGATGAAGGTCGCGCTCGTGCTCTGGCTCGCCGCCCGCCTCGCGCGGCCCGACGCCCGGGTGGACCGGTGGGACGGCCTGCTGCCGCGGCTCGCCGTGGTGGGGCTGGTGGTGGGCCTCGTGGTGGCGCAGCCGGACTTCGGCACCGCCGTGCTCCTCGGCGTCGTGGCGGCGGCGCTCCTCTTCGTCGGCGGCGCGCGGATCTCGCACCTGGGGCTCCTCGCGCTCGCCGCGCTGCCGGTGCTCTACCTGCTCGTCATGCGCGTGCCGTACCGCCGCGCCCGCGTCCTGGCCTTCCTCGACCCCTGGAGCCACGCGACCGGCAGCGGCTGGCAGATCATCCAGTCGTTCGTCGCCGTCGGCTCGGGCGGCCTCTTCGGGCGGGGGCTCGGCGAGGGGCAGCAGAAGCTCCTCTTCCTGCCGGAGCCGCACACCGACTTCGTGGCGGCGGTCGTGGCGGAGGAACTCGGCCTCGTCGGCTTCTCGGTGATGGTGGCGCTCTTCGCGCTGCTCGTGGTGCGCGGCCTCGAGCTGGCGCGCCGGGCGCCGACCCCCTTCGCGGCGCTCCTCGCGACCGGTGCGGCGCTGACGATCGGCGTGCAGGCGATCGTCAACCTCGGCGTCGTCCTCGGCTGCCTGCCGACGAAGGGGCTGCCGCTGCCGTTCGTCTCGGCCGGCGGCAGCGCCCTCGTCGCGGCGCTCGCCTGCGCCGGGCTCCTCCTGAACGTGTCGGCCGCGGTGCGGTCGGGCGCGCCGATGCGGGCCGTTCGCGCCGCCGCCGTCCCCCTTGCGCGCGGCACGGCGACGCGAGGGGCGACCCGTCGTGCGCCGGCCGGGCCCGTTTCGCCGGCCGCGCGCAGGAGGCGGCCATGAGGCTCCTCGTGGCGGGCGGCGGCACCGGCGGTCACCTCTTCCCCGGCCTGGCCGTGGCCGAGGCGTTCCTCGATCGCACGCCGGGCGGGGAGGTGCGCTTCGTCGGGACGCGGCGCGGCATCGAGGCGCGCGCCGTGCCGCGGGCCGGCTTCCCGGTCGAGTTCATCGAGGTCGGCACGCTCAAGGGGCAGGGGGTCGCGGGACTGGCGCGCACGCTCCTCGGCCTGCCGGCGGCCCTCGTCGCGGCGGCGAGGATCGTGCGGCGCGTGCGGCCGGACCTCGTCCTCGGCGTCGGCGGCTACGCCTCCGGCCCGGTCGTCGCGGTCGCGGCGCTGCTCGGCCGGCCGACGGCGATCATGGAGCAGAACGCGGTCCCCGGGCTCACGAACCGGTGGCTCGGCCGCCTGGTCGACCGGGTCTTCACGACGTTCGAACCGCGGTCCGGGTCACGGGCGTTCCCGCCCGCCAAGGTCGTGCGCACCGGGAACCCGATCCGGCGCGCCTTCCGGTCGGTGCCGTCGCGCGACGCCTCGGAGGACGGCCGGCTCCACCTGCTCGTCTTCGGCGGCAGCGCCGGCGCGCGCCGGATCAACGAGGCGATGCTCGGCGCCCTGGCCCGCCTCGAGCGCTTCGGCGACCGGCTCGCGATCGTGCACCAGACGGGCGAGTCGACGCGGGCGGCGGTCGAGGCGGGTTATCGCGCGGCCGGATGGGGGCCGGATCGAGCCGACGTGCGCGCCTTCATCGACGACATGGCGGCGCAGTACGCGTGGGCCGACCTCGTGGTCTGCCGGGCGGGGGCGAGCACGGTCGCGGAACTCACGGCCGTCGGCCGGCCCGCGGTCCTCGTGCCGTACCCCTTCGCGGCCGACGATCACCAGGAGGCCAACGCGCGCGCCCTCGTCGACGCGGGCGCGGCGGTGCGGGTCCGGGACGCCGAGCTGACCGGCGAGCGGCTGGCCGACGAGGTCGCCCGGCTGCTCGACGACCCCGGCCGGCGGGCCGAGATGGCGGCCGCGGCCGCGCGCCTCGGCGAGCCGGCGGCGGCCGACCGGGTCGTGGACGAGCTGATGCGCCTTGTTCGCCCGTCGGGCACGGCGGCGGCGAGGGCCGTCCATGTATAAGCGCATCAAGCACATCCACCTCGTCGGCATCGGCGGCATCGGCATGAGCGGGATCGCCGAGGTGCTCCTCACGCTCGGCTACCGCGTCTCGGGCTCCGACCTCAAGGAGTCGGAGACGACGCGCCGGCTCGCCTCGCTCGGGGGGACGATCCGGATCGGCCACCGCGAGTCGAACGTCGCCGAGACGGTGGACGTGGTCGTCGTCTCCTCGGCCGTCCGGCCGACGAACCCGGAGGTCGTCGCGGCCCGGGCGCGCCAGATCCCCGTCATCCCGCGCGCCGAGATGCTGGCCGAGCTGATGCGGCTCAAGTACGGGGTCGCCATCGCCGGCTCACACGGCAAGACGACGACGACCTCCATGGTGGCCGCGGTGCTCGGCCACGGCGGCATGGACCCCACGATCGTGATCGGGGGCAAGGTGAACGCCCTCGGCACCAACGCCCGGCTCGGCCAGGGGGAGTTCATGGTCGTGGAGGCGGACGAGAGCGACGGCTCGTTCCTCAAGCTCAGCCCGACGATCGCCGTCGTGACGAACATCGACCCCGAGCATCTCGACCACTACGGCGACCTCGCCGCGCTCAGGAAGGCGTTCCTCGACTTCATGAACAAGGTGCCGTTCTACGGCCTCACGATCCTCTGCCTCGACCACGAGGCGCTCCAGGCGCTCCTGCCGAGGATCGAGCGGCGCCACCGGACCTACGGCCTCTCGACGCAGGCCGACCTCAGCGCCGACGACCTCGCCTTCGAGGGGACGCGCACCAGCTTCGACGTGACGTTCCTCGGCAAGACGCTCGGCCGCGTGAGCCTTCAGGTGCCGGGGGTCCACAACGTGCTGAACGCCCTCGCCGCCATCGGCGTGGGGCTCGAACTCGACCTCCCCTGGCCGGTCATCCGCGACGGGCTCGAGGGCTTCGGCGGCGTCCAGCGGCGGTTCCAGGTGAAGGGGGAGGTGGGCGGCGTCCTGGTCGTGGACGACTACGGACACCACCCGGCCGAGATCCGCGCCACCCTCGCCGCCGCCCGTCGCGGCTTCGGCCGGCGGCTGGTCGTCGCCTTCCAGCCGCACCGCTTCACGCGGACGCGCGACCTCTTCGACGACTTCCTCACCGCCTTCAACCAGTCGGACGTGCTCATCGGCACCGACATCTACCCGGCCGGCGAGGACCCGATCGAGGGGGTGACCGGGCGGCGCCTCTTCGAGGCGGTCAAGGCGCACGGGCACCGGGACGTCACCTACGTGGAGCGGGGGCGGCTCCTCGAGGCGCTGCTCGAGCGGGTCGAGCCGGGCGACCTGGTGGTGACGCTCGGCGCGGGCGACGTGACGCAGGTCTCCGACCAGCTCGTCGAGGCCCTGGCGCGGAAGGAGGGGGCGGCGTGAGCCGTACGAGGCCAGGCGCCACCGGTGGGTGGGGTCCGGGGGCCGCAGGCCCCCGGTTGAGCGGAGGCCAGGCTCTGCCTGGCCGGAGCGGAAGGTGGCGCCGACGGGGAGGCGCGGCGTGAGCCGCGTGTTGATGACCCAGCGAGCCGTGCGCCGCGCCCGGCGGTCGACGGTGCGGCGCGGGCTGGCGCTCGGCGCGGCCGCCGGCCTCGCGGCGGTGATCGTGGCGGTCGGCACGGCGCGCTGGCTGTCGACGCTTCCGGCGTTCGCGATCGAGGAGGTCGACGTGCGCTTCACGCGGCCGGCGCGGCACCTCACGCGGCAGGCGGTCCTCGAGCTTGCGCGGGTGACCCCCGGCGCGTCGCTCCTCGCGCTCGACCTCGGCCTCGTGGCGGAGCGCGTGGAGGCGCATCCCTGGGTCGGCCGGGTGGTGGCGCGCCGCGAGCTCCCCTCGCGGCTCGTGCTCGAGGTGACCGAGCGGCGCGCGGCGCTCCTCGTCCAGCTCGACCGGCTCTACTTCGCCGACGCGTCGGGCCGGCTCATCAAGCCGGTCGAGCACGGAGAGGAGACCGACCTTCCGGTGGTCACCGGACTCAGCGCGCAGGCCGTCGCGACCGACCCGTCCGGGACCGCGGCGCGTCTGGTCGAGGCGCTCGGCGTCCTCGACCTGGCCGACGCGCGGCTGCCGATCCGGGTCTCGGAACTGCACGTCGACCCGGTCCGCGGGTTCGTGCTGCGCACCGCGGCGGAGCGGACCTCCGCGGGCGGCCGGCTGACGATCGTTCTCGGGGACGGACCCTTCGGGCCCAAGCTCGAGCGCGCCGTTCGGGTCCTCGCCTACCTCGCGGCCGCCGGCGAGGCGGCCGAGCGGATCGACCTCACCCTCGGGCATCGGGCCGTGGTGAAGACCCGCTCGGAGGGCCGGACGATGGCGAGGTCGGGCGCGAGGGCCGAGGGGCCGCGGTCCACCGAGACCTCCGGAGGGGGACACGAGCTGTGAGCAAGCAGGGGAACCTCATCGTCGGCCTCGACATCGGCACGACGAAGATCTGCGCCATCGTCGGTGAGGCGACCCCCGACGGCGTCGACATCATCGGGATCGGGACGTATCCGTCCAGGGGGCTCAGCAAGGGCGTCGTGATCAACATCGACGCCACCGTCGCCTCGATCAAGAAGGCCGTCGAGGAAGCCGAGCTGATGGCCGGCTGTCAGATCCAGTCGGTCTACGTCGGCATCGCGGGTGGGCACATCAAGGGGTTCAACTCCCACGGCATCGTCGCGGTCAAGGACCGGGAGGTGACGCCGCAGGACGTCCGTCGCGTCATCGACGCCGCCAAGGCGATCGCGATCCCGCTCGACCGCGAGGTCATCCACATCCTCCCCCAGGAGTTCATCGTGGACGACCAGGACGGCGTCAAGGACCCGGTCGGCATGAGCGGCGTGCGGCTCGAGGCCAAGGTGCACATCGTGACCGCGGCCGTGACGAGCGCCCAGAACATCGTGAAGTGCGTGAACCGCACCGGCCTCGAGGTGTCCGACATCGTCCTCCAGCAGCTCGCCTCGGCCGAGGCGGTGCTCACGCCGGACGAGCGCGAACTCGGCGTGGCGCTGCTCGACGTCGGCGGGGGGACGACCGACGTGGCGGTCTTCGCCGAGGGGGGCGTGAAGCACACCGCCGTGATCGCCATGGGGGGCAACCAGATCACGAAGGACATCGGCTTCGGCGTGCGGACGCCCGACGTGGAGGCGGAACGGCTCAAGAAGAAGCACGGCTGCGCCCTCACGAGCCTCGTGCGGCGCGACGACACGATCGAGGTGCCGTCGGTCGGCGGCCGCCCGCCGCGGGTCCTGTCGCGGCAGATTCTCGCGGAGATCATCCAGCCCCGCGTCGAGGAGATCTACCAGCTCGCCGCGCGGGAGATCGTCAAGAGCGGGTTCGAGG